>CAYLML010000045.1:0-6171 GCA_964384985.1 uncultured Candidatus Saccharibacteria bacterium
ATGAACAGCACCAGCAGGCCGGAATGCGGCTGGGCCGGTACCAGCCGGAAATGTATGTCGGTCACAAAGCCCAGCGTGCCTTGCGCGCCGACGATCAATTTCGTTAAATCGAAAATCCCGGTTTTACGGTCCCAGACATCCCACAGGTTATAGCCGGTGGAATTTTTGGTCACGTGCGGCTTGGCGGCCTTGATCTGGTCATAATTCTTCTCTATCAGCCAGAAGAGCTTGCGGTAAACTTCGCCTTCGAAGTCTTTCTGCTTCATTTTGGCATCGAGCTCTTTCTTGGTTAGCGGCTTAACAGTACGTTCCACGCCGTCAGCGAACACGAACTGCAGCTGTGTTACGAAATTTTCAGTCTTGCCGAATTCCAGCGATTTCTCGCCGCCGGAATTGTTGTTGACCATACCGCCTATCGTGGCCAAGTCCCGTGAAGCTGGGTAGGAGGGCATGAGAGCTCCGTGCTTCAGGGTTTCCGGTTCGAAATCCCGGTAAAACACGCCGGGCTGGGCTTGCGCCTCCTCGGAGCTGATCTGCTCAATCTTATTGAAGTGTTCCAAAAAATTAACGATGATAGAGTCGTTGATCGCGCCGCCGGACATGCAGGTGCCCGCCGAACGGGCCGTCAGACTGAGGTCGGGCATGGATTTTTTCTTGGTGGCTACCAGTTTGACAAGTTTTTCAACGTCTGAAGCATTTTTGGGTTTGGCAATGAGTTTAGGCCGCAGCTCGAACATCGAGGCGTCGTGGCTGTAGTGGTCAAGCGCGGCCGGTGAATCATCGGTCTCACCGGCGAAGCCGGCCTCTTGCAGGCCTCGTTGAATGTCATCCATATATGTAAGCTTAAGTGTTTTGGCGGCCTGATTGCAAGTGTTCGTATTGATCGATGATCTTATCCGCTATAACGGGCCACCGGTAATGGTCGAGGGTGTAGCGGCGGCTTTGTTCGCCAAATTGCTTAGCGTAGCGCCGGTCATCCAGAAATTTGCGTATCGTCCGGTCGAAGGCCGAAGCGTCTTGCTCTGGTACTAATATGCCATTCTTGCCGTCCGCTATAGCGTCCTTAATGCCTTCTATCCCGGCAGCCACGACCGGCAGCTTGCACAGGGAGGCCTCCAGCAAGACCAGTCCGAAGCCCTCCATATCGTCCTGTACGCTGATATTGGGCATGACGAACATGTCCGCGCCGTTATATGCGGCCGCGCGCAATTCGTCCGAAAGCCTGCCGGTCAGGTGCACGTGCTTATCCAATCTATGCCGGGCGATAGCCGACTCTATGTCCGGCCGGTCAGGGCCATCTCCAACGACCAGATATATAAGGTGAGGGTAATCCTTCACGAGGCCGGGCAGCACGGCATCTATGAACCAGGCCGCACCCTTGCGTTTGATCAGGCGCCCTACGGTCAGGAGTATGCGACTGTCTTTCGAAAGACTCAGCCCTTCAACCAGCGCCGCACGGTCTGACGTGCCGTACAGTTCGTCCCTGACCGCCAGCGGAATAACCGTGATATTCGCTTCGGCCACACCGTTTTTTACCGCTTCGTCAGCTGCTGCCCGGCTAATACAAAAAACTGTGTCGGCACGCCTGACAGTCCATGGCACAACAGCGCGGAACAGTGGATTCTTGTAAGTGATGTCCAGCCCATGGATCACAACAGTGAAAGGCCGGCGGAACATCCTGGATAAGACATACCCGCACGGCGCCAGCAGACCGTCGTTCACGTGGATGATATCCGATCGGCCGCGGAGCATCGCCCAAAATGACCTCACGAACAGATATGGCAGCGCTACGACTACGGCCTTGAACCGGCCATGGCCGCTCCATTTCATAAGCCTCACATCCGTTTTTGCCGCCAGGGCGCCGTATAACTCATACGAAAACAGCTCCATGCCGCCCACGGCGGGCGGGTATTTTCGGGTAATAAATAGGATGTTCATACGCTGGTACCCATTGTACGGGGAAAGATGCGCCCGCAAAAGCCTTGCAAAAGCGCAAGTACTGATATAATCATTAGCAAGATGGCACAAAAAACACGTGTTTTAGTGGTAGGCGGCGGGTTTGGAGGTGTAAAAGCGGCGCTCGAGCTAGCCGACGATCCGCGGTTCGAAGTGACTCTGTTGAGCGCCGACACCGACTTGCGCTATTATCCTACGCTGTATCACACAGCCACAGGGGGTAGACGGATGAATTCCAGTATCCCGCTGAACTTCCTTTTCGCTGGAAAATCCGTGCAGATCGCCCACGGCGAAGCCACAACGATTGACCGCAAAGCCAAGACGGTTGCTACCTCCGACGGCCAGATATATGAGTACGATTCGCTCATACTGGCGCTTGGAGTGGTAACCAATTACTTCGGCATTGAGGGTATGAAAGAATATTCCTACAGCATTAAATCGCAGGCGGAAGCCGCGCGCTTTAAGGCCCATTTGCACAAGCAGCTGTTGAAAGAACACAGTCCGGACCTGAACTACGTAGTAGTCGGGGCGGGGCCGACCGGCATCGAACTGGCGGGCGTGCTCCCCGGTTACCTGCATTACATTATGAAAAACCATGGCATCGAACATCGCGCGGTCCACGTGGACCTTATAGAAGCCGCGCCGCGCCTGCTGCCGCGTCTGCCCAAAGATACGGCCCGTTTGGTCGGCCGACGGCTTCGCAGGCTGGGCGTCAAAATATACGTCGGCAGCGCCGTGCAGGCAGCTACGGCCGACATGTTGACAGTCAATGGCAAACCCATCCGCAGCCATACGGTTATATGGACGGCCGGTGTCACGAACCATCCGTTTTTTACCGCCAATAACTTCGTGGTGATGAACCGCGGCAAGGTCGCTACCGATGTTTATTTACAGTCTGAACCGGATATTTTCGTTATTGGCGACAACGCGAACACGCCCTACAGCGGCCTGGCCCAGACAGCCATACGCGACGGTGAGTTCGTTGCCAAAAACCTCAAACGCCGCGCCAACGGCAAAGATTTTAAGAGCTATGCCACCAAAAAGCCCGTAACCGTCATTCCGGCCGGTCCGCGCTGGGCTGCCGTGATTTGGGGCAAACTTCGCCTCTACGGCTGGCTGGGCTGGTTCGTGCAGCAGGCGGGCGACTTCAACGGCTTCCGTAAGCTTGAACCCTGGCCCAAGGCCGCCAAGCAGTGGTACACCGAATTCACCCTAGACGACGAGTGCGATATCTGCGCCAAAGCCCACGCATCATAAATTTTAGCGGCGTTTTTGCTGGAACATGTACAAACCCATACCGGCAAGCGCGAAGGCATAGTCCTTTGCAGTTTCGGGAAAATTGCGCTGTGACATAAAGTCGATATACTGCGGTGACGCCACAAGCAGACTCTGGGCACCTTCCACTGCAAAATTCGCGGCAGTCACAGCAGCTAGGGCAAATTTAGCTTTAACTGCGCCGAAGGGGTTCCTGGACACGGCATTGGCGGCGGTGTTCGCAGCCCACGCACCCATATAGCCTATGATCGGATGTGCGCCGCTGTCCACAGCCATACGCGCCAAAGTAGGCATATCGTGGTCAATACCTGCGACTTCAGCGGCCTTGGATAGTATTGCTGCTCCGGCTAAGGCCGTGGCGGTATACATTCTGTCGGCGGTAATATGGGGTTCTGCAGGTTCACCTAAATCATCAAGCTCAGACGGAGACCCCGCTTCTCTATACATGAATGCCTCTATTATAAGGTATAGGCCCCGCGTTACAATAGAGGTAATGGGTATTTTTGAAGATGAGTTTGGGCGGCTAAACACCGAGCAGCGCAAAGCGGTGGAGGCTACCGAAGGCCCGCTGCTGGTCGTGGCCGGGCCTGGCACCGGCAAGACACAGCTGCTCAGTATGCGAGTGGCTAATATACTTAATAAGAATGACGTTCTGGCGGGGAATATACTCTGTTTAACGTTTACCGATAACGCTGCACGCAATATGAGGGAGCGGCTGAGCACCATCGTCGGCCAGCCGGCCTACCATGTTGCCATCCACACATTCCATAGCTTCGGCGCCGATATCATCAACCAGTATCCGGATTACTTCACCGAACGGCAGCTGCTCCAGCAGGTGGACGAGCTGGGCCGCTACGAACTGTTGCACGATATATTCGAAAGCCTGCCGCACGGCAACCCTTTGAGTGTGAAGGTCGGCGACACTTTCGTGTTTTTGAAAAATACACTAAGCGTTATTAGCTGGTTCAAGCAAAACGCCGTTTCGCCCGCGGAACTGCACGAGCTGTTGAACGCCAACAAGTCATTCATAGGAGCCGTGGAGCCTGAACTGGCCGATGTTTTTGCCTATACACCGTCTCCAAAGAGGATAATATATTATAATAGCTTCCTCAAAAGTGTTCGCAAACACGTAACGGGTACTCAATATTTCGGGTTTCCGGAATACGCCGCAGAGTGCGCCGCGGAGCTGGAGCTGGCCATAGCGGAGACCGCGCCGGACGGACGCTACGCCACCGCCATTACCGCCTGGCGCAACAAGTGGTGCCGAAAAGACGTTTCGGGGAAGCATGTTTTCAAGGATGGCGGGCAGAATTACCGCAAAATGCATGCCGTCGCCAACGTGTACCAGGAGCTGCTGGAAGCCATGGCTGCCCAGGGCCTGTACGACTTCGACGACATGGTGCTGCAGGCCGTACACGCCATGGAAGTGAACGATGAGCTGCGGTTCAACCTGCAGGAACGCTACCAGTACGTGCTGGTCGACGAGTTCCAGGACACCAACAAGGCCCAGCTGCGCATGCTGACGGCTTTGGGCGACAACCCGGTGCATGAAGGCAAGCCCAATATCATGGCCGTAGGCGATGACGACCAGGCCATTTACGCCTTCCAAGGCGCCGAAGCGTCAAACATGGCAGCCTTCGCGCGGCAGTACGGACTGAAGCCTATAGTCCTGCGCGACAACTACCGTTCCAATGACAACATATTGACATTGGCAGAGGGCACATCGGCGCAAATAACCGACCGTCTGGAGTCTGTGGTGCCGAATTCCCACAAACAACTGGCCGCTAAACAAAAGTACGCGGCTAATGTGTTGGATTACCAGGCATTCTCCAGCGAGCTGGCGCAGTATGACTGGGTCGCTGGCGAAATCGAAAAGCTGATCGCTGGCGGGACGAAACCCGAAGATATAGCCGTAATCGCGCCGCGGCACAAATATCTGGAACGGCTGATGCCATACCTCGGCAACCGGCACATTCCCGTGGCTTACGAACGGCGTGAAAACATCCTGGAAGCGCCGATTATCGTGCAGCTTCTGAGGATGTCCGGACTGATAGCGGCCTTGGCTGAAAACCGCCAGGATGATACCGACGCGCTGTTCGGCGAGGTGCTGGGCTACGACTATTGGGACATACCGCCTGAAACTCTGCTACGGGTCAGTTTGGAGTGTTACGGCAAGCATAAACACTGGCTGGAAGTGCTATCCGGACATAAAGATACGAAACTCCGCGGTATCTGCACGCTGTTTGCCGATCTGGCCAAGCGCAGCGGGTTAGAACCAATGGAATACGTGCTTGACCGGCTTATAGGCAGCGGGGAAGACGGCATAGACAGCGAATACGATGACCTTCTGCTGCCGACGTCCAAGCCTGAAACATTCGTTTCGCCGTTTCGGGCTTACTATTTTAATCCGGCTCGCTACGAGCAGGCTACGGACACTTACCTTACACTTCTAGGACAGTTGTCCACACTGCGGCACCGCTTGCGCCAATGGAAACCCAACCGAGTGCTTTATATTAAAGACCTGGTGGAGTTCGCGGACTTGCACGCCCAGGCCGGCCTCAAAATCATCGACACTAATCCGCACACCCAGACGACCAAAGCCGTCCAGGTCATGACCGCTTACAAGGCTAAAGGCCTGGAATTTGGCGCGGTGTTCGTGATAAACGCGCAGGACGAGATTTGGGGCCCGACCGCCCGCAGCCAGTCTTCGCGTATTGCTTTGCCTTATAACCTTCCTATCGAACCGGCTGGCGAAAGCGATAATGACCGCCTGCGCCTGCTATTCGTAGCGCTGACGCGCGCGAGGCACACGCTGCATATCACCGGTTATACGCATACGCTGGAAAACAAGCCGTCGCCGGCTTTGAGCTTCCTTGAAGGTATCGCCGGTCTGCAGCCAAAACCAGTTAACAAGCCGGCATCACCGGATGCCGAGGAGAT
>CAYLML010000046.1:0-6153 GCA_964384985.1 uncultured Candidatus Saccharibacteria bacterium
GTTCCAGAAACTGGAGCATCTGGAACTTTTTTCATCTGTTTACTACTCTGGCTGGCCATTATGTTCCGTGTTAAACACTCGTTAGAGAACTCACCCCAAGTAGCCACTTACCTTACCTAGTGTGTCTTCTACTATAAGTTTCGCGGGGGCTTAGTTTTTAAAACAATATATTGGTGCATCACGATATGGCCCCCGAAAAAATTTTACATTTTGAGTTACATACCCCCTCGTTCCTATATTGTTTGACATCGAGGCGGGCGGAAGTATAACGAGTTTACGATTTCCTGCCGCTCATTAACCTTAAATTTTTCAAATTTTAGAAATTGCTAATTATTCAAAATATTACCTATCATACTAACCGACAATGGAGAGTAATCGCTCCTTGAACTTTAACCAATCATCACCGTCGCGGCTTAATATGTGAGCGATGTCGAACCATTCTCCGGTAGTCGGGCTTTCTACCTTCAGCTGGTCAAGACTAAGACCCTTCATGGTGATTAGCGTCCATATATTAGAGGTCTTCTCCTTAACCTTTTGGTGGGACTTTTCTGCTTCACCGGCTCTGTTATGAGCATTACTCCTATCGGTACCACCTTTAATCTCGATTGCAATTAGTAATTCCCAATCTTGCCCATTCTTCTGCTCGATGGAGACGTCGGGGTCTGCGCTTAGTACAACCCGAGTGGGGACGCCGTTTTGACTTGAGAATTCAATACTGTGCTCGGTTTCCTTTTCTACGTTGCCCTCAAAAACATCTTTAAGAGCCAAAAATACCCCGAGTGCGGCAGCTTGACCAAGTACATTGTTATTTGAGCCTTGAAACTGCGAGCCTAGCGTAAGTAACGGTAGCTCTTGTATATCCTGGCCGGTAATACGTGGTGATATTTGTACAACCAATTCACCTAACACCTTGTTCATGGCGGTACATAGCTGACCGAGGTGCTCCTCGTGCCAGTCTGTTAGAATCGCCACCTGCTCCATGCGCGCAAAGCGTGATAGCCCGGTGTCTGCTGTATAAAAGATCTTCTTGGAAACACCCAGTAATAGCCGATAGTAGCCAAGCAAAACCGGGTCGGTTTTTAGTAGAGTTGGCGTCATGAAAACCATTTCGTCCCTAATCCCACTTTCAGCCAAAACTCGACGTGCGTCAGCAGGGGCATACTTGGCAAGCTCTGCTGAGATAGTATCCGGTTCGGCCTTTGCTAAAGCGTGTTTAAGCGCCTCGCCAAGTACCTCTTTGCGTGCGGCAATCAATAGCTGATGAAAGGCGATTTGTCTTTGCGCTGAAGGTAGATTAAGTCTCAGGTCGTCGGAACTATCGGTCATATGTATCCTTATAGTTTATTTAATCTATTGGTTGCTAGCTCTATATACTCGGGGTTTAACTCAATCCCTATGAACCTTCTGTCATGCTGGGCTGCGACACTGGCTGTCGTACCTGAACCCAAGAATGGGTCAAGCACAATGTCGTTGGGCCTTGATGCGGATAACACGCAGGGCAATACCAGATTGGGTGGGAAGGTCGCAAAGTGTGCTCCAGGATATGGCTGTGTATTTACGTCCCATACCGTGCGCATGCGCCGACCATTTGCACCCTTTACTGCTGTAACATCGTAATAATACTTCTCTGACTTTGAAAGTAAGAAAATATATTCATGACTACGCGTTGGTCTGTCGCCGACGCTTTCTGGTTGGCAGTTTGGTTTGTTCCAGATAATATCCGACCTCAAATACCAGCCGGCCTGCTGGAGTTTAAAGGCTAAGCGCCATGGTACGCCAATCAAATCTTTGGACTTTAATCCTTCCGGTGTCGGAGGTCGCATACTCATGGCGCGCGCCGGGTTCTTTTTATCGGGTGCTCTCCATGTTCGGCCACCAGATGTGTAGGAATCACCAATATTGAGCCACATTGTTCCATCGTCTTTGAGCACACGACGTACTTCTTCAAATACAGAAGTTAAATGGTCAAGATACTGCTCAATTGAATCTTCAAGCCCAATCTGCCCGTCGATGCCATAATCTCTCAAAGACCAGTAAGGGGGTGATGTTACGACCGTTTGAACGGATTTTTCAGGTAGCTTTAATAATATACTCTCGGCGTCACCTTTTATTAACGACGAGGTTTTCAGACTTCGGCTATCATAAGTTATTTTGTCATTATCTTCGATTAAGATCCACGATTGCTTCTCGGCGGTGCTGCCGGTCGCACCAAGAAGAATTTGCGCCTGCTGCTTAATCGTTGAGTCGTTCATCTTATCATTGTAGCATCAGATAAGGAGGTGACATGACTAAGAATACATTCCCAAAAACAGTAAACGGTGTGACGTATCAGACGAAAGAGGAGCTGGACGAACGTATATGCATGGACGCAGAGGCGATGGCGCATTTCTTATACGATATATACCAAATACACAAGCAGTTCGAGGCAAGGCTTGAACGCGAGCCGGGTGGCTACTCATTTCCGGCCGAAGGTAGAACTTGTACGTTATCTATGGGCGGCGGCTCAGGTGATTTCTGGTACGACAAAAAGGGTATGCGTTGCATGGACTGTCAAACGGCGTATATCAAGAAGATTATCCCTGGTTACGTATTTACCGACAAAGACGATAAGCGTCACATAACCGAAACCAGATTGATTGTTCGCCATAACGCCGACCGCAAGGAAATACGAAAGTACATCAAGAATGGCGTACTGAAGGTTAGGAGAATAGAACATGGGCAGTTTCCACCTACGTTTGTCTTTCTCAAGTGCGAGAATCCGAACCTTACAGTGTTTAAGTAGAGGGGCTATGCGCCTAAGTGTGCCGTTGATTTATGGGGAGATATAGAACTTCTGCATTATGTTCGGGCATGTACTTAAAGACGCTGTATATGTACATCCTAACCTTCCGTTTAAGGAAATTTTCCTGAGCTACCCTGTCGCCCATGTCACGCAGCCACTGAGGTGGGTCGTTAAGCATGCCGTTTAAGAGCGCCTGATTGTCTGAATAGGCATCAATCTGTATATCTATGAGTTGGTCATCCGCAGGCTTTATCTTTAGAGTACCGATTTGACCTACCCTCACGGCATAAAGGCCTTTGGGTAGTGAGTCGCTATAGATATGCTCAATAGGCAAATGCTTAACCTTTTTAAACTGCACATCGTTGTATTCTGTACCAGTAGCGATGTACTTCTCGTACTCCTGTCGTATAAACCACGGGCTTACCTCTACGCTAACAATCAGCCAGCTTTTGCTGTCGCGCAACTTTGTGATCCACGATTCCATGTCGGCGTAAGTGGTCGATTTGGCTAAGAGGGCATTTGCTATGAACTTGTTCTGTGCTCTTGCAATCTCTGAGCCCTGCTCTTTACCTTGCATGATATAACCAGAGTGCCAATCGTCGATAAATGCTTCCTTGTCGTTTACTCGATTCCAGCCAAACATTTTATATCCACGTGCGGCTCGGTCTACATACTGCAATTTGTTATGTGGCTGGAAGATGCTTACGGCGATAGCTTTGGAGGTATACCCATCAAGTACGTCTTGGCTGAACTCATGTACTTTGTCGGGGCTAAGGGTGGCGGACATTAGCTTGTTTGCCTCCCAGTTTCTTCTCTTGTCAATAAAGCCCTGTACAAGCTGACTGAGCTCGCTCGCACGCGCAGTGCCTTGCCCAGCGAGTTCGTTTAGGTGGCGTATGAGATATGGCTCATGGTCATCAGGCAGCCCCTCTGAAAAGGTGAGAGTTGTATTGAGTGGGGTTGACGCTGCTTCATATGACTCGACATTCGTGGGGAAAGCACCCTGGCGCAGTATGTAATCGGCCCATAGTTTCTTAAGCTGAATCTTAAAGTCGGGCACTTCATGCATCTCCCCGTCTGCAGTCAAGTCATACATGTCTACGCGCCATTTGTCGGCGTAGTCTTTGTCGATGCAGGTCACGAGCAGATCGGTAAGCTCCTGCGCTCCCAGCCCGGCTAGTATATTGTCTACCAACTGGCGTGCATTTTGCTGCTCGGTGTTTTCGTGGTCGTGACTATGAATATAGGCGGCGATGACAAACAGGTTGCACCTAGTAAGATTTGCAAATTCTGTTATTTCGCCCTCGTAGAGTTGATACTCTTTTTCGACTTCCTCAAGTATGGCAAGTGCTTGGCTGAACATCACGTCGTTAGACTTTTTGTAAGTCCCTAGTAGTAACCCTCTGGCATCTCCTATACGTGACTCAATCCATTGTTTCAGCTGTAGCTTTGTCGCGTTGGTATCGCCGTCGGCATCCATATAGTTATAAATCAACACACCCAAATGCTCCTTCAGCCTGAAGGTAATGCTCTCGAACGCTTCTGCCCGGAGCGATGGGTCTTGCTCTCTTGAATCATCAAATATTACCCGTAGTGCCGTGCGCGTGAAGCAGTCATCAACCAGAGCGGCCTTTAGAACATCGTAGTCATGAACGAGGTCCAACATCTGCCCATAGGTGAAGCCAATCAGTTCTTTGCAGGTTGCCTGGCGTCCTGCTTGTATCGAATGAATTAGCTCATCATTCACAATCATAGAAATAGACTTCACCCACTCGGACATGCTGTCACCGAATACCTGGTAAAACTCCTCCTTCGCATTGGAGAACGAGTAGCCAGAGTCAGCCGCAGTGGAGCTGAAATCTGCGAAGCCCTCAAGCAGTAAGCCGTAGAACTCAAGAGATTGTTGTATGGTCATGATATTGTCTTTGTCTACGGCGTCTCTGATTTGCTGCTTGAAATCAGCTATAAGATTGTCAAGTTTTACGCTCGATGAATCGGCTATAGCGGTGTCGATATCGACTGCGTTTTGCAGCTTATCTAAGAAGTCCTTGTCTGGCGCTTTAAGCCTCTGGGGCAACATGAGTCGCATTAAAGTAGCTTGACTCTTGACTGTTGCTCCTGGTCGCACTTCGAGGATGAGTTTTGGCTGTAGCCCTTCTGGTGTTTCGGTGGCCTGACTGTCTTGAGACGTGGCCGACGACTCATCTATGGGCACATCGTACCGCTGCGCTAAAAGCGTTTCTAATTGAGAGATGTCGATGTCCATAATAAGCCCAGCGTGATTGCTTCGGATGATTAGTGGGGTCATACTTTTTGATTCGTGCGGCATCATGAAAAATACATGGGCGACAAATTTGCTTTTCTTGATCACTTCAAAGAAACTGTTTGATTTTTCGCGCCGTTTGGGGAGGTCGGCGATAACCTGCTGTACTAATGTACGTACGTACGCTTTTTCTTTATCTTCAAGCTTGCGTATGTCGAACAACACCTGTACAGCGATAAATACCGCGTAAAGGCATAGCCCTGTGATCCCTAATATAGGGAAGTAATAAAACGAAGCTCTAGGAGAGAGAAGCAGGTAAAGGCTGAGCAGAATAAAGCTTACAAGGATTTCGCGAAAGCTGATAATCCCGGGCATTATCAATCTTCTGACAAACCCGAGCTCTGTCATTTTTTGCAGCAATAGTATAAACACGGGTATCTCTATAACGAACAGAACACTTGCATAAACTAGTGCGTCCGCCCTAGAGTCAAGAAGTCTGAGATATGGCATGTGCGTGTCGAAAAAGGCCGAGGAGAATAACAACCCGAACACTATCCACCCTATAAAACACGCTAGCTCCAAGTAAAAAGTATCACGCCAGGAGCTCCGGCTAAACTTTCTGTATATGTCCCTCATCTACTCAAACTGTAACCTAAAAACGCATAATGGCAAGTATCTGGCTACTTACTTCTGTCGTTGCTACACTTAACGTTATGCAGCGAGTGGACTACACGGATTTAGAGTATGAAGTTATTGGGTTAAAAGCTGCTATTGATACTATTGACGCCATGGTAAATCGGGAGCTGCTAAGTATCACAGGTCCAAACGATAAGACTACAGTATATTTCCAGGACGACCCTCACCAAAAGCTGTTCTACATACTTCTCGCTGACTTTTTGTCTGAGAAAACAGAACCTTCTCTGATACGTGGCAAGGTTTCGTGCATGAGCCAAATCGGGAGTATCGTACAAAACCCTTTTCTGGAAGTAGACGGTTCTTGTGTGATACTTCGCGAAGCCCACGAAATAATGGCCAAGTGGCTTAGTAAACAAGCCGATATCACCATATGGGCTTCTAGTCTCGATATCGAACTTACCCTAAATCTGTC
>CAYLML010000047.1:0-343 GCA_964384985.1 uncultured Candidatus Saccharibacteria bacterium
TTGTATCCGCTGCACGCTGTCATACAGATTGGCATACTTGCTGCTCTCTTCGGCTGCCTGATCTCCCCCGTTATAGATGTTCCCCAGCACGATCCGCATGTCATTCTGCTGGTTGCCCCACGCGATGATCTGTTCGTAGATCTTCCCGTAGCTGCCCTTCCAGGTCAAATCAGCCGGTCCCCGCCTTCTTCTGAACTGAAACCCCGCCTGACGGCATTTCACCAGCACCCTGCCCGGTCTCCATTCACGCGCATCCAGCAATGGGCCTGCCCAATCACCGGCTGTCTCATGCTCGAACCATGCGAAGTTCCCATACCGCAGGTTTTCTTCCGTGCAGTGTACG
>CAYLML010000047.1:353-2834 GCA_964384985.1 uncultured Candidatus Saccharibacteria bacterium
CGATCTGTAAGCTCCCCGTCCCATAATCATCCAGCACCCACTCACACTTGAAATGCGAACTCAGCTCGCATTTGAGCACACCCCCATTCCCGAACAATCTCACCCTCCACTGCGCCAGATCACTCATGCCTTTGCTCTTCCTTGTCTACCTGTCTACTTTATACGGCTCTTTCCCTTGCTCTTGCCGCCAACCGTCAACCATCTTTGCCCTACTGCAACTTCTCATTCCACGCCAACCCCACCACGTCATTTGCCACGTTCAGCTCTGTCAAGGTCAGGTTGTTCGTCACACCCGGCTTGAACGTCATCCACTCGAAGGCCACCGGGCTGGTCAGCGCACCGTTATAGTCCTGCCCGTCCGCCAGGTAGGTCACTACCTTGTTCTCGCAGTCTATTTGTAGGCTCTCACCCACCTTCATCACGAAGTCTACCGAGAACTCTTCTCCGGTCGCATCGTTGTCCATCGTCACGTCCAGATGATAGGTAGAATCAACCGCCGCCAATTCTCCCTGCGGTATCTGTGTTCTGTCTTTCGTCGGCGTCAAGCCCTGCACTTCCAGTGCCACATTGTTCCCGGTTAGCCCCTGAATGCTCCCCTCCAGGATGTATTGCAAATAGTTGTACGTGCCTGCCAGGCTCGACCCACTGTGCGAAAAGGCTGTCCAGGTCTGTGCGCTTGCCGGCTTTGTCAGGTTGTATTGATCTGTCCACGTCAGCCCATCGATCGATTTTTGCAAACCGGCTTTCGTTACCCAGTTCCCGTTGTAGCGATATAGCGCACCGTTGTCCGTGATGGTCGTCACGCCCGCCTGGTCCCGATAGGATGCGATCAACGTCGCCGTTTCGCCTTGCGGCATCCCGTTCGACATCCAGATCTGCATCCACAGTCCCATCTCGGTCGCGGGGTCCGCGTCTGCTGTGTGTGATCCGGTATAGGTCCGGCTATTCTTTCCGGTTGTTTTTTGTACGGCGAGCTTCCACCCTGCCTGGCGCAGTCTGGTCAGGTCTGTGAATATCGTCCATACCCAGCTTAGGTTGGTGGATGCCGTCATATCGATCAGCGGCATCTGGCTGTCATCCTGATCCCGCGTGCCGGCGTCGTACTTCCCATTCACCTGGAAGATGCTGTGTTGTATCCAGCGCACCGTCGCGCCCTTTGCATAGCTGGCCACCCCGGTGTTATAGAGTGAGCGCTTCACACCTGTCACCTTCAACACCTTCGCCGTGATCGTTTTGGCTGTATAGCTGAATACTTCCGTCCCCAGGGAGAATGTGCCCTTTGCGGGCATGGCCAGCAGCGCCTTTCGATTGGATGCGTTCAGAGTAAAGCTTACGGTGGAAACCGCCCCGGTCCCCATCGCCGCCAGCAAGGTCAATTCCTGTTTGGGTGCCAGCGTCAGCAGGATGAAGATCATGGTCGTGGTCGAATTGATCCCGCCGCCGCCGAACCACATCGGCACTGAGACCCCGTCCACCAGCACGGCCACGTCGTTCCCATTTGCCAGCATGTGGCTTTTCTTTCCCACCGTGTTGTCTGCATGGCTGGCCGCCGCCGTTCCGCCCCATCCCCTGCCCGTCGTTCCGGCTCCGTCGTCATACACGATCATGTTTCCACCGGTGATCGATGTGTAGTACACCTGCTCTCCGGCAAAGTTCGCCACGCCCGCGCCCAGGTCCAACCCGCCACCCACCGGTGTATCGATCGGGATCGTCAAATCTCCGGCCGTGATCCCGCCGACCTTGTTGACCTGGTTGCTGATCGTGCTGTCCGCGATCAGCGCCGCGGTATTCAATCCACCGTGCGTAACGTCATAGGCATACAGGCTGTAGGCCGTCAGCTTCGGGTTATACGTTCGGCTGAACCGCCGTTCCGTGTATCCGCCACCCTTCGCCAGCCCCGGTGTGAAAGTGAACACCGGCCGCGTCGAAGCATTCCCGATCGGTGTGATTGCCTTTGTCTGCCCGCTGGCCGTCACCGTCCACGTGTCCGTCTTTCCGAATGTGAACATCGGATCGGCGGCCGTCAGCGCGATCTGCATTCCCGATGTGATCAGTTGCGGCTGCCCGGTCGCCACACACATCAAAGTCCATGGGTTTCCGTTCTTGTCCAGGCATACCAACGGCTTCTCATCGTCGCCGTCGAAGAAAGCAATCTTCAACGTATCCCACTGTCCCGGGAAGTCTGCCCCCTTGCACTCCACATTCAACAGGAACACCTTTTCCTGCAACTGCACCGTCGCTAGTTGTGGCGCCCGGTGGGCACGCTCCACCGTGGTGATGACCTTATCCGGCGCGTTGAATACGCTCTTCCCGTTGTCGTTCTCAAACCCCGCCTGGAAGTTCGTTCCATCGTTGATTGCCAATCCGTTATAAGTGCTGGGTGTATATATCATTTGCTCTCATCCGTTCCAATCCGTTTATCCGCTTTGCCGAAGGCATCCGTTGTCAAGCTCTGCCTCTACGCAATAGGTTCTCGAAATC
>CAYLML010000047.1:2844-6136 GCA_964384985.1 uncultured Candidatus Saccharibacteria bacterium
CGAAATCCGCCGCCGTCATCCCCTTCGAAAGCGTCACATGCAAATTCTCGATGTGGATGCCGCCGCCGCTTGATCCTTTCGATCCAGGAGGTGTTGTCGTGATCACCTCCCCCGGCGAAGCCATGAACTGCACCAGCTTTGTATCCATTCCACCAACCCCGCCCACCGTCCATGTGCTGCCGCGGGCCTGTGGCGTTTGCGGGTTACCCGTTCCAGTCCCTGTTCCCGTACCCGTTCCGCTGTTGTTCAAGTCCGGCGGCTTCCCGTTTGGATATTTCACGTCAATGATCAGCGTGACCTTCTTTTCAGGCCCCAGGGCATAGATATTCGAAAGATCCGAATACATCTGCCCGGTTGTCTTGATGTCGAAATGGTCCAACGTCATGGCGATCGCTTTATCTTGCGGCATCCCCATAATGCCCGTCATCGTCTCCAGGAACTGTGACGGCGTGGCCGTGTCCAGCTTGCCCATGCTGTCGCTGATGTTCTGTGCGCTCTTCGCCACATTCCCATCGATGATCCCCATCCCCTCACCTACCTTCAGCAGCATGCTGAAATCGGCATCCGTCATCCCATGCGCCGCCGCCTTCTGCTGTAGCAGCGAGAACACGATCCGCTTCGAGCTGTCTTCGAAGGCCTTCGCTTCTGTGCTCAGTTGCCCCTTCAGGTCCGCCATCTCGGTCTTGTATTGGCTCGCCCCAATCTTCCCCTGCTTGTATTGCTGGTTTAGGTCGGCCATCTTTCCATTCAGGTCCGAGACCTTTTGGGTGTAGCTGTCCGATGCGCTTTGCATTTGCATCGTCAGGTCCAGCAGACCTTTGTAATGGTCAGCCATCGCCTTCGCAGCGGCTCCGTTATCTTCCATCGCCGGAGTATCATTTTTCAAGGCATCCGTTGTTCCAGATACATTCGACTGGAGTTCGTTGAATGTATCCCCATAGGCTTTTGTCAGATGCATGAGCGGACCGATCACTGGGATCGCATCCGTCCATACGATGTTCATTTTTGTTTGACCGGTTATCAATCTATCTGCCAGCGTGATCCACGCAGTCAAGGCGGGCACAACACGGCTGCCGATTGTGATCGAAAGCCCTTCCCATACATCCCCTAATTGCTTCTGCGTGAGCTTCAATTGGTCGGCTTGCTCCAATTGCCTGTTTGTCAATACCAGATTGGCATCCACCGCATCCGTATATTTCTGAAGTTGCGCGCTGCCGCCTTCCAGCAGCTTACCCATCTCTTCCCCGCTCTTGCCAAAGTGCTTCGTCAGGTAATCCACCCGCTCCACACCTGGAGCTAGTTTCACGTACTCATCCGCCATCTTCTTCAAGTTGGCGATGCTTGGCTCATATCCTTTTTTTGCCAGTTGATAGAGCGAGTTGCTCAGGCTGTCATAATTGATCTTCAGGTCTTCCCCGGCCCTGATCAACTTGCTCGCTTCTTCCGCGCTCATCCCCGTATTGCGCGTGACCGTCTCCACCTGCTCCGCATAGTCCAGGAACACCTGCACGGTCCCCTGGTACGCCTGGTTGAGTGCATATCCAGCACCCACCAGCAGGCCGGCGGCTTCTACTGCATCTTTCATCCCGGATTTAATCTTCACCAGGCCCGTGATCGTTTCCTGATCCGCGCCGCCTTCCTTGCTCAACTTGATGACGATGTCCAGAATGCTCTTTGCCATATCTACCTATCTCTCTCCCCCCGTTCTAACTGGGGGAGCCGGAGGGGGGCTTTAGTTCTGTAAATACTTCCTGTAGCTCGGATGGTTCTTTCTCATGGCTTCGAACATGCTCTGCTTCTTCTGCTCTACCTTCTGCATTTCCGGCAGGTCCTGCTCCAACCCCTTGAACACATCCAGCCACTCATCTGGCACGTCTTGCACTTCCCACGGCGCAATCACGGCCCCGCCGCTCTGCTGGTTGATTACCCGCGCCAGCCATATCGCCTTTATAAGCGGATGCGCCGACTGGCCTGTTTTTGCCATCCCCGCCAGCGCATCCGTCAGGCTTTTTTTTGCTTGGCCTGATGTTCCTTTTGCATCGTGTCCGACTTCGATATCAGGAACAGCAGGAACGTTGGATCCGTTTCGTCCAGGCTTTGCAGTTCATCCAGTACCCAGTGTGTCGACGGGTCATCCCCCTGCGACCAGATCCCGGCCCACCAGGCCAGGATCTCATCGTTCAGCACCTTCTTCAAGGCCGCCCGCTGCGCTTGATATGCTTCCATCTCAGCATCTGCGGCCTTCTTCGTGGCCTTCGACCGCCTTACCACCTTCGCCCGTGACTGCCACTGAGTATCCATCACCAGCAACTGGCGCAGGTAGTTATCCGTTGCCTTTGTGTAGGCATCGCGTGTTGGCCGGTCCGGGTTCGCCCACACCAACACCTGCTGCCCCGCCAGCGCCGGCGCATACTCTCCCAGCTCGATCTCTTCCAAAATCTTCGGTACTTCGATCTTCATGTTTGTCCTTGCTCTTCCCAATCTACCAATTTACCAACCTACCAGGCTCTTAGTATGTCGCCCGGTCCGTGATCACCTTCACCTGCAGCTCCTTCGCCCCGGTCGTGTCATAGAACCCGTGGAAGGTCGCCGTGAACAGGTTATCGCTGCGGTCTTGCGAAGCCAGCGGGCTCACGTCTTCCCACACACCGCCCGCATCGATCTGCAACTGGTGACTTGTCCCGGTCCCGATCTGCGGACCATCCACCTGCAAACGCACCGCATTAAAGGTCCCGGCCTGCTGCGCATCCATCAAAGCCTGCGCTGCCGCATTCCCTTCCAGCGTCAGGCTCATCATGATCTCGAAGATGCCTTCCGCATGCGCGTTGAAATACTTGTTCGCGCTGCCCTCGAACTTCGGATGCACGCCCGTCAGGATCTCGCAGTCCGCCGCGCGCAGCGAGTTCGCCAGTTCCGTCCCGCCGATCCCGGCCCAGGCTGTATCCACGAACAACCGGCTCAGCTTGCCGTTCATGTCCGTCTGTGTCGGCAGGCTCAGCGCGCCCGTGAATGCCTGCTTCGCCAGTTGCCGGCTGAAGAAGTCTGCATCCAGCGCGATCGGCGAAGCGCTCATATCCTGCGCCACCTGCCACGCCAGCTTGATACGCTCGAACATGGCATATTCCGCCACGAACGCCTGCGTATCGTCGCCCAGTTCCAGCGTCAGGCTGTCCGGGCTGTTCGCGCCCGTCAGGCTGGGCGTGAAATCCCATGGGAAATCGCTCTGCCCGGTCGTGGTCTCGGTCGGCGTGATCCCGCCCTTCAACCCGCACCCAAAGAACGGCAGCAGCGC
>CAYLML010000048.1:0-6058 GCA_964384985.1 uncultured Candidatus Saccharibacteria bacterium
GAGCGGATATTTGCCGCTGGCTGTTTCGTCGCTCAGCATCACGCAGTCGGCCCCCACGATTACGGCTGTTGCCACATCCGATACTTCGGCCCTGGTCGGTTCCGGGGTCTGCGTCATGCTGGCCAGCATCTGCGTCGCCACTATAGTAGGCGTGCTGTAGCGCTGGCCCAGGCCAATGATCTTGCGCTGGACTACAGGTACGCTCTCGGATGGCGTTTCTACCGCCAGGTCACCGCGGGCAATCATAACCGCATCGCTTTCCTGCACAATCTCTTCGATGTTTTCAACGGCCGCGCCGGTTTCAATCTTGGCTATGACTTTAGCGGTACTGTTCATACCCTTCAGCAGTCCGCGGAGCTTAATGATGTCGGCGACAGTCTGTACGAAGCTCAGTGCCACGTAGTCTATATCTTCGGCCGTGCCCCAGACCAGGTCGGCTCGGTCCTTGGCAGTCAGGATATCTCCCGCGAAATCGGTGTCCGGCAGGTTTATGCCCTTGCGCTTAATGAGGATGCCGGCGTTTTCAGCCGTGGCGTATACCACGCCGTCACGCACGCTGGTTATGGTGGTCCGCAGTTTGCCGTCATACAAATACATCCTTTCGCCACGCTTCAGTTTTTTACTAAGGTCGTACTGCGTCGGCAAGTGGCCAGTCTTGGCGTAGTCGGATTCATACTGAAAGCTCAGCTCCTGCCCCGTGGCAACCGTAACGATCCCGTCAAAGTCTCCCAGCCGGATTTTCGGCCCTTGCAAATCCTGGATAATCGCCACTGGCTTGCCGTACGCTAAGCTGGCCTTGCGGACCCATTTAATCTGCTGGGCGCGCTCGGCCTGCGTACCATGGCTAAAGTTCAGCCGCACGCCGTTAACCCCGGCCTCAATGAGCGCCAAAATCGCTTCATACGTATTCGTCGAAGGGCCGACCGTAGCGATAATTTTGGTCCGTTTAAACTGCTGGAGAGGCACGCTTGGCGCCTTGTCTGTTTGTTGCATTACCCTGGCCACCCTGGAACTTAGTGATTTACTTCAGTATAGTGCGTGCGCCGGCGAATATCAAAGCCGGCGTCCCGGCGCTGTTTCGACATCAAGCATCCTGGCTGCTATAGCCGCGCCGAATACCAGCAGCGACAGGACTCCGCCCACCAGCGAGATCACAAAAGTCCGGTCTTCGTTTTTCTCGACTTCCTTCAGTGAACGGCCGCTCATGACGTAATAATTCTTCGTCGCTACGGTAACCGTCGCGACGCGCACGCCCTTTTGCGGCTGCCAAGTTACGGCGTTAAACGTTTCACCCCGCGAAGCGCTGAGCAAGCCCAGCGGCACTTTAGGTACCTTTCCATGCAGGTAGCCCGACCCACTGACCACGTCGCCCTTGGCGTCATAGATAATAGTAAACGGCGCCAGGCTGGCTGCCATATCCACCGGGCTCAAGGTCGATGCTATGTGCGGGTCGGCGCTGCCGTTAATCTGCGCGGCCATGTCTTCGGACATCTGGATCTGCGGGTAATTAGCGTCGCTGCGCTGGGCCTGCTGCACCACCGCGTACATCGTTCCAAAAATAACGACAAGTATGCCAATAACGGCCAGCGCGGTAATTTGCCTCTTCATGCTCTTCATTATACAAGATCACAGGCCATAGGTGGCTGTAACCAGCCAGTCATTGGTCTTCAAATGTGTGAAATGTCGGCTGCTCGTGGGGAATATGTAAAAAATTAATGGGTACTCTACCTGAGAAAGGGAATAAACAACATTAACAAAAAACAAATACTCTACCTACGGAGCAGCCGACGGCGATGCCATTTGTCCCAATGGACTTGCTGAATGGACATCGCCGCCGATTACCCCTGTACACCTAATTAGGCGTAGCGTTTTGGCCTAGTAGGTGCTTGCCGCCGTGATGGTTAGATTTGTTCGCATACTATCATTGCTCCTTTATGATGCGATCGACGTGTTGTATCGGCTGTTTTGTACTTCGGCTACGTATCGTGTTACGTAGGTGCTGCGTATGCTGGTGCTGCGTATAGCGCCTCCTGGGGTTGCTTGACGAAAATGTCTAGCAAGGTGCGGGTGGCTAAGAGCTACCTGCTAGGGAAGTTTTTAACCGATGGGGCCACCAGAGTCCAGCGGAGGTGCCGGTTCGATCTGTCGGTGGTGGTGTTTGTGGTGTCGATGGTGGCAGTGGCCTTTCATCGAATCGTCGGTGATTCGGTGAGCTTTGACGGCAGGAGGTTCAGCCTTGGCAACGACAACGATCGTTAGTAAAGCGATGAACGTTAGGCCAGCGATAGCGAGCTTTCGCACATGTTGCTGCATCTTGACTGCTCCTTTTTGTCTTGAATAGGACAAGACGGCAACTCACTTAGTTGCTCTCTTGTCCCATTCAATCGCACGAATGCATAGGAACGTTAAGGGTAATCGGCTGATGGATCGTTCGCCGGGAGCCTCCGTAAAGACGCTCTACCGGGTTCAAAGACCCATGACTGTCTGGTTGTAAAATTACCTCTATTCACCTCCTTGGCGAAGGCAAGAATCATTCAATACTATCATAAAACCAACTTCTGTCAAATAAATCGTAGAGCTACGCGCTTGTGCATATACCCCTGGTCTAGTGTACGCTGACTCTATGAGTGAGTTAGGCGATCACGAAGGCTCTGCCGGACCTCCAGCCCTGCCCGAGAAAGACGAGCCGTGGATTATGCGAGTTTACTCCGGGCATTCCAGCGCCAAGGCAAGCAACGAGCTATACAGGAATAATATTGAACGTGGCCAAACCGGACTGAGCGTAGCGTTTGATCTGCCTACCCAGATGGCCTACGGATCTAGTCATCCACTAGCCGAAGGCGAAGTTGGTCGCGCGGGCGTTCCAATCGATAGCGTTGATGACATGCGCCGACTGTTTGAGGGCATTCCTCTGGACAAGGTAAATACCGCCATGACTATTAACGCGCCGGCGGCGTGGCTGCTTGCCCTATACTGTGCGGTTGCTGATGAGCAAGGCGCGGATCGGCAATCTTTACGCGGTACTACTCAAAATGACATGGCCAAGGAATTCTTGTCACGCCATCTGTGGGCATTTCCACCCGACGCTTCTTTTCGTCTACAGGCTGACGTGGCCGAGTTCACTGTTCGCGAGATGCCAAAATGGAATCCGGTTAATTTCTCTAGTTATCACTTGCAAGAAGCCGGGGCTACACCCGTCCAAGAGATTGCCTACACCTTTGACGGCGCTCTTAGCGCTTTAGACGAGTTTAAGCCCGGCTCGGAACGAGCTGACCGCTCCGGCGTGACAGTCAGGGACGTAATCAAACGCAGCTCCTTCTTCCTCAATGGCGGCATCAGGTTCATTGAAGAGTTATGCAAAACCGAAGCCATGGTGGAGCTATGGGACGAGTACACCAAAGATCGTTACGGTGTCCAGGATCCGCGAGATCGCCGTTTTCGCTATGGCGTCCAGGTTAACTCGGTTGGATTAACCGCAGAACAGCCGGAAAACAACGTGGCTCGCATTGCCTTTGAACTGCTTGGCGTGACTTTATCCAAACGGGCACGGGCGCGAGCCATACAGCTGCCAGCCTGGAATGAAGCACTCGGCATCCCCAGACCTGAAGATCAGCAGTGGTCACTAAGAATCCAACAAGTTCTGGCGCTGGAGACAGACATCTTGGAGTATCAAGATCTTCTTGCTGGTTCCCCGGAAATTCAAGCCAAGATTCAGGAACTAAAGGAGAATGCTCGTGCTGAACAGCAAAAGGTCGAGCAGATCCGTTTAGAGCAAGGCCGTGAGGCTGCTCTAGCGTACATGGATGCCGAGATCATAGACAGCTTCGCCGCCCGTCATAGGATGATCGAGCAAGGTACTTTGCCAGTAGTTGGCGTGAATCGCTTCACTGGAACTGGCCCCTCTCCGCTGCCCGAAGGTACAGCGATCGTAAGGATCGACCCGCACGCCGAACAGGATCAAAGAAACCGCGACGAGGCCTTCCGAGCAAGACGTGATAACGCTAGAGTTGCTCTGGCACAGACAGCTCTAAGGCAAGCAGCTGAATCAGGCGAAAACATTATGCGGGCATCAATTGAAGCGGCCAAAGCCGGCCTAACAACCAGGGAATGGGGAGCCACGCTGGAAAAAGTCTACGGACGGCACACTGATACGACGCATGAATAGCTTATTTAGTACAAGATAATGGTGACCCCAAGGGGAATCGAACCCCTATTGCCAGGATGAAAACCTGGTGTCCTAACCGTTAGACGATAGGGCCGTAATGCGGTTATAAAAACGACTGTCAAATCGTACCATAACAGGGGAGAAAATGAAAATCCCCCGCTGAATAACAACGGGGGATTCCATTAAGAGTTTTTTTGTTTGCGGTGAGCGGTCAGTCTTTGCTCGTCTAACTGTTTGCAAAGCTTAGCATATCTTGAGCCAAAAGGCTACTGCTTATCCACAACTTTGCGTCTTGCGACTTCAGTTATTTACTGACGAGCTAAACGACGGCCCAGGTACAGCCTGTAACCAAGCGCACCGGCTACGCTTACCGCAGCGAAGGCACCGAAGACATCACCAGGACCAGTGTTGACCAAAGTGGTCGGAGTGGTAGTGGTGGTAGTAGTCGCCGGAGGCGTGCTGGGCGGGGTTACCGGGGGCGTAGGAGTACAGTTAGTCTTACAGGTCGGGGGCGTAGGCGTCGGGCAATTAAGCTTGGCCTGGAACTGCACTTCTTCAGTGTCAGAGGTCAAAGGACCGATGCTGCCAATGTTAATGCCACTGTTCAAAATGCCGTCTGGCAGATTTTTTAGTACAGACTCACCGCCGGGGGTGGTACTGTAGTTAAGCAGCTGGGTAGAGCCGCTAACGTACGTAGCAGTCGTAGCCGAACTGGTATTGACACCAGCGTTAGCAGTAACTGTTGCGTTGTGCAAGTTGTTGTCGGCACTCAGGCTAACCTGCGAACCATGACTGGTCGAGGAAGCACTGTTTAGAGTGGCCGCAACCTTTACGTTCGTAAGGGTAGCGGGGCCACCGTTGTGGATCCGAACGCGAAACGCGACGGTATCACCACAAACAGCATTAATGTTGTCTGCGAAGCCACTGTTAGTTGTTATGTTTTTCACTCGGTAAATATCACCTTGTTCGATTTGGCCTGGGCTTTGGTTGGTTGCAAAAGCAGAGCCACTAAACGCAAGTACCGGGATGACCGCAATACCTGCAGCCAAAGCAGAAAGTTTACGCATATTATCTCCTTCTCTTAGATATATTACATTATACACTATTTAAGTGCTTATGGCAAACTAGATAGTCATTGGGCTTCAAATTCTTGTGTGTGTCGGCTGCTCTTGGAGGTAAATGGTGGTAAATATAATTGGGTACTCAACCTGAGTAGGGAATACAAATTATATTTAAAACATTACTACCTTGAGCAGCCGACTTCCCGTACAGACCCGTGTGAACGCAAGCGTTCAGCACATACTGGGTCTGTACGGGGCCGACTATTGTTTCTAGCCTATAGCTAGTTTCTTTCTGTTCGTATTCAACCTGAAACCACCTGCGTAGGGATCGACCGGGAACGGATCAGACGTGAACGGTTTTTGAACGCCGTTAGCCGAAGCCGTTGCCGTGATCGACGAGTAGACCACAGAGGGTCCGTCGTTGATCCCGCTTACGCGAAACTCGAAAGTTCCTCCGGAGGGACAGGTTTGCAAACCGCCGTTTGAGAGACATTCAATGCCACTCACCCGTGAATTACCGTCGTTGCTGTGGGCGTCGAGGGAGATTTGGGCTCCATTGTCATCGCTGACCGTGCAGTCCACCAAAAAGCTTCCGCCTCCTGATATCTCCTCGAAACCTTTGCAACCGATTTGCGTCCAGTGCGGGGGTTCCTTTTCTTCTTCGTGCGGCGGCGGAGGCTTGATGCCTTCGTTGCAGACGTCCACGCCGACACAGGTGTTGCAGTTGCCTGCGCTTCCGTTGCCGTTGTTCGTGTCGTTGCCGCTGCACTTACTCGTCGAGTTGTTCGTTTCGTTGCTGCTACCTCCGTTGTTGGTGGTGTTCGTCGTGTTC
>CAYLML010000049.1:0-6049 GCA_964384985.1 uncultured Candidatus Saccharibacteria bacterium
GTTTCTATTGTTGCTTCCGACAGGCTCGCTTCTTTCCGAGCACTCTGAGGGTGCATGGTTACGCTACGTTCTGGCAGGCTCTGTCTTGGGGTTGTGCATGCTTGTTCGGCCTATGTACCTACTGTTCGTTCCTTTTGCGATCATTCTGATCTTTCTGGAGGAGGACCGATTTGGATTATCCTTCAAGCACGCAATTTGGCTGCTGGTAGGCTCCGCCCTGGTCGTGACTCCATGGTCAGTCTACATGACTGCTCAAGCGGGTGTTCCAATTATCCTTAGCGCCAACGGAGGGGAAACGATCAGCGGTGGGCTAAATCCCGTTGTCATTAAGAACGGGTATGGAGAGATCGTAACGCCGAACGGACGTAAGGTATGGTCCGGGCCCGGTAAGTGGATCCCCATCGGTGCGAACGGGTATCTCAGCTCGGCGGAGCCAAAGTTGCCCTATGTTAAATTGGACGGCCTTTTGAAGCATCGAACTCTTGAATGGATAATCGGCAATCCAGGGTCTGCAGTCTATATTGAGATTGCAAAGTTGCTTTACATGTGGGGTGTTTATCCGTTCTGGAACGGACCATCACAGACTCTGTTTGGCAATATACCAACGGTAATTTGCTTGGTGTTGAGCTCTTTGGCACTCATTCGCTTTCGCCAGTTTTGGCGCGAACTTTCCCGCTTTTGGCTCCTGCCTGTGTTTGTATCCTCTGTGGCTATGATCAGTTGGGGTAGTTGGAGGTTCCGCGAACCAGGAGATCTTGGGATACTGGTGTTATGCGGGCTATTTTTTGTGCAGAAACTGAACTGGCGTCGGGGGCTCTCATCGAAGCGCGTGGCCACGTAGTTTAACGGCCGGTATTATTTTCGGTAGTGACTCGTTGTTTCCCCGCTGATCTCACAGCTCAAGCAAGGCTATCTTTCGTTGGCGGCATGGCCTGGGTTTCTGCTCTAGTTCCTCGCCTTCGACGGGCGCTCCCCGAGATGTCATATGGGTCCTGCCGCGTATGGATGCTCTATTGCGGGAGTCGGAAGCACTTCCACTGCGGAACTCAAGGAGTGCCTGGAGCATCTTCGAGCGACCCCTGTAGTCCGTGTAGTAGTCAACGAGGCAATTGAAAAGACGGAAGATTATTACGGTTATTAATGATGTAAGATCACTTCGCCGATCCGGTCAGCAAGCTGTCTTGCCTCAAGGTCACGAAGTTTTTCTGGCGGCGGGCGTCATTTTTTGGTGGTAGCAGCCTCTGTTTAATATCCTGGCTTCTTCCAACGTTAGATTAACTGCTCGGCGATCCCGCGAGGCGGGGGGCGCCGAAACAAGTCCTTGGATAAGGTCCGCTACGCGCGACTGTCGTACTTTGCCGAGTCGCGCGGGCCGCGCGAATTACTATACCCCGCTTTTTTGAGTCGCACCGTCTTTAAGCTTGACTCCTGTCCGACACCAATTTAACTTAACAAATAATTAAATATCATATTTGCCGATAATACGTTTGGAGGCTACGATAATGAAAAGGCTTGCGTTAATTGCCCCCATTCTTGTCGCGTTATCGGCAAGCGCGCATGCGGCGGTTGTGGTGGTTGATTCGGTCGGAGGGTCGACGACCGGCGGCACCTATCTTGCTCCGGACTTTCTTGCGACTACCGTGATCACGTTCGACGACGTCTCCGTCGTGAATACGACGACGCCGACGCCGAGTCCATTTAGTTCGGGCGGCTTCGCGTTCACCGGCGGCGGTGCTGCAGTGAACGGCAGTGTGAGTGGCAGCTACGCCGCTCCGGCCGGAGACACAACGAACTACCTGACTACCGGGTTTGATGGTGTCGGTGGTACCAAGACTGAAACGCTGGTGCTCGGGCAAACATACACCCATTTCGGACTCTATTGGGGTTCGATCGACAGTTACAATACCTTGCTGTTCTACCAAGGTGCTGCGTTGGTCGGCACATTCACGGGAAGCGACGTTCCTTCGCCGGCAAATGGAAACCAGACGGACGATCCCACCAATCGTTATGTGAACTTCAGTGGCGCCTTTGATTCGGTTGTCTTCCAGACGGGATCGCCGGCGTTTGAAGTTGATAATATTGCGTTGGGCGGCCCGTCGCGCGTTGGTGGCGTTCCCGAACCCTCAACGTGGGCGATGATGATCCTTGGCTTCTTTGGCGTTGGCTTTATGGCTTATCGCCGGAGCGGCCGGCGCAATGGAATGGCGTTTCGCGCCGTTTGATTAATCCACGCTGCGATTAACCGCTCAGAAGCCGCCCTTACGGGGGCGGTTTCTTCTATTTGGGGCTAACCCGCCGAGGTGGTGCCGCTGGCGGCCTACCGGAGCCGTTTGGTGCCCGAAGAGATTGATTTTGGCGGAACGAACCCAATTAACTCTGGCCCGTCGTCACCACGGAAGGCCCGGCAACCCGTTGGATGTTTGGAAGTTCGTAAGATGGGATCATGCGCGCGGTCCCACTCCACAGATATTTAAATATTTCGCACCTCTGGCCATTGCATTTTTCTACAGCTCGCCCGATAGTTAACCGAATACTGCGATTCAGGTTTTTTGGCTGGTCGATTGGCATCTACTGGGGTTTCGAAATGAAAACACTCAAGGTTTTTGGTTCAATGTTGGCGGTAGCATTGCTGACCAGCGGCGTGGCCAGGGCGAACCTCCTTACAAATGGGGGGTTTGAGACTGGTGGCTTCGGCGGTTGGACCGTAACGAACGGCCCGCCGGTGGATAGCGCCTATCCGCCCGCTGTAATCGGCTATAATAATACGCTTGGCTACCCCGCCGGGGCCTTTGGCGAGAACGTCCCTGCGCCTACCGCGAGCAACAGCTTTGGAGCCTATTTTGTTTCGGATCTTGCGCCACAGTCGATCTCGCAGACTTTTAGTCCGGTGCCGAGCGCCCAGTATCTGGTGAGCTATGATATATATGCGCCGGCCAATGGGCGAGGCAATACCTTCGATGCCACGCTTCAATCAAACACGGACGGATTGCTTTCCCCTGTCTGGGATGCGAAGGCCTTGGCAAGCGGCTGGACCGTTTACACGGCACTGTTTAGTGTGGGAAGCACGGGGCCATGGACCTTCACAATGAATTTCCAGGGCGGCGGATACCCGGCGGCAGACTTCGTGGTTGATAACTTTGACATTGAACGTGCTCCGCCTCGAGTCGGAGCCGTACCGGAGCCCTCAACGTGGGCGATGATGATTCTCGGATTCCTCGGCGTCGGGTTTATGACGTATCGCCGGAACAACAAGACGGCATTCCGCGCCGTTTGACTGATCCTAATCCACCTGAGGTGAATGTTCCGAAGCCGCCCTTTGGGCGGCTTCTTTGTATTCGCGGATTAACCCTCGGACAGCGCTCACAAGGCTTTGGCTGAGATCCGACGGCAGAAGCCATCGCATCGGCAGAACGTACCCGATTAAAACCCTAACCAGTCATCACCTCGGGAAGGATGCGGCGGAAGTGCCGCAACCCTGCCAAGCGAGATGGCTGGCCTGTCAATATCCCCGCAGTTATTTTGGGATATTTTGCACCCGCCAGCACTTGTACTTTCTTTCCGCCTCTCTACCATTCAATTAACCTGTTTGTAATGATTCGGTCGAAGCCGCTTTTTTGGGAAGGATATCCTGGTGCGAATTCTTGCTTCCGTTATTGCCTCCGCCGCTTTTTTCGTTGCCGGATCCGCGCAGGCTTCGACCGTGCTCTACAATACTGGCGTCGACGATACGGGGACCGTGCTCGTAGGTCACGTTCTGGATACGCACTGGACGCTAACCGGCGGTGCCTCTTCTCCGGCCCTCGTCTATCCGGCGCCGACGTACACGGGCGCAACGAATGGGAGCTTTCCGATCGGCTACTGGGTCCCTGACGATAGCGCGTCTCGTTGGGTTACGCCGACAATAAATGCCGCCGACAGCTTTGACCCCAGTCAGAACGGAACCTACCTTTACACCCAATATTTCGATTTGAGTTCAACGACGGGTGCGAGCTTTTTTGGAAAATTCGCCGCGGATAATACGGTTCTGTCGATCACGCTGAACGGCAAGGCAATCGCGAACAATATCGGCGGTGACAGTTTTTACAGTTTATTCGGTGATGGAAACTCGGGCGACTTTAAGATCGGACAGAATGTGCTGACGTTCGATGTGCTCAACTTTGCCCAAAATGGTGGCAATCCTTCTGGTCTGGATGTCAAATTCACGTCGGCTAGCTTCACCAGTGCGGTTCCGGAGCCGTCTACTTGGGCCATGATGATCCTCGGCTTCTTCGCGGTCGGATTCATGGCGTATCGCCGCAACAACAAGATGGCTTTCCGCGCGGTTTGAGTCAGAGCGCTTATCGCTGCAAGAGGCCGCCCTTCTTGGCGGCTTCTTTGTTTCATTTGGCGTTCGCGCCGCGAAGGAATTGACCGCGCCGTTAGCAGGGCCGGAGCAGCGGGTTCTGCCCTTGGATGCCCGAGTCGGCCTTGATGGAGCCGCGAACGCCCCGTCGGTCTCTGTAGCGATTTATCAATCGCCAGTTATTTTGAGATTTAAAATGAGTTCCGAATGGCGCTCAAATGAAGTCGGCGCAAACGATCGCGTTCGTCGTCACCGACAACGGTGTGCTGGGCAATGACTTCGCGTTTGCGTGGGCGTGACCTGTGCCCAACGTGGATGATGATGCTGGGCTTCTGCAGCGTCGGTTTCTTGGCCTATCGCCGCAATCGGAAGCGGATGCTTCGTGTTGCCTGACCTGCGTATTTAATCCGATTAAAAATACCGCTCTAGGCTGTCGATGCGCGGAAGCGGTCAGGGCTCGATTTGCTGAATTGCCGGAGCCAAAGCCTTTGACTCTCGTTTAATTTTGCATTAAAATCCTTTTATTGCAGTTCATGGTTTTTTTGGGGGAGGTCGAGATGTTGCATAAATTATCAATGGGCATCGTCGCCGCGTCCGTGGCCTTGGTTGTCGGAGGCACCGCGGCTCAGGCTTCGTCCGTGCAAATCGATTGGTATTCGGTTACTCCAGGATTCCCCGATTTCAACTTGCCGGACTGCGGCACCCAAAACTGCGGGCAAAACTTCAACAATGAGGTTGCGTCCACGTTGTCGGGCGGTCTGCCGGTCGTGAGCGGCGCAAATCCGGCGAATCTGGCCGAGGGCGCTGGAAACGTATTGCAGTGGTGGACGCCCCAAACCGGCGTCGTACACGAAGGGACGACCGTCCAAAATCTCCCGATCAATCAGAACATGTTTGTGCCCGAGGGCACGGGCAGCAACGATACCAATGCGTTCCAGACGGCAATCATTACGGGCATCCTTCACGTGACGACCACCGCCACCATCAAATTTGGCGGCGACGATGACATGTTCCTCGCCCTGAACGGCAACGTGGTCGACCAGGTCGGCGGCATTCACCCGCAAGGTGTCACTGGCACCGATATCATTGGGCCGGGTAACTATCTCATGCAGGTCTTTTATGCGGATCGTCACGTGGTCGGTGCGTCTGCTTTTCTTGATGTGACGGGTGGATCGCTTACCGCGCCCGTTCCCGAGCCTTCGACGTGGGCAATGATGATCCTGGGTTTCTGTGGTGTCGGCTTCTTGGCCTATCGTCGCAAATCGAAGGTCACGCTCCGCTTGGCCTGACCAGCTGGAGCCAGCGTTGGATTTCAAGGCCGCCGCGAGGCGGCCTTTTTATTTCATCAAGTAGCGGTTCGGTTGGGACGGACGTCCGGGCGCGGTCGGTCGGCCGCAACCTGCAATATGATGATCCCAGCGTTCCAGCCGTATCGAGGTCCCGACCTACCCCCAGAATTCGTTGACTTGATTTAATATGCCGGCGGAAAGCGGTGTTTTTTGCCCATGCAGGCAAGCGACAAGCTTGGATAACTCCCTGCGCCGCGTTGACATTCGTCGTTTGTTTTATCAAATTTGCGATCTTAGGCTGCTGACGCTGTTGGTGGGAATTAAATGATCATCAGGAATTTAATTGCCGCCACTGCGGTGGTTGCTGCCGGGATCCTCGGAGCGTCGTCTGCGCGGGCGGTCGAGGTGACTTGGAATT
>CAYLML010000050.1:0-6012 GCA_964384985.1 uncultured Candidatus Saccharibacteria bacterium
AGAAAAAGAACCGGCCCATAGTTTGCTGGACACTGGTAAGTACCCCGGAAATACTGAACAGCAACGGGTTAAAGGCCAAGAAACGCATAATCGTAGCGGCCGTGTTGAGTTGGTCCGGCGCCAGGCCGGGAGCTACGACATGCTTGATCAAGGGCTTGGCAAAGACCAGCATGATAACCGCGACCACCCCCATAATGATGGCCAGCAGGTTCATCAGCGACGCCGAGACTTGCCAAGCGGCTTTGCGGTTGCCTCTGTGCAGCTGGTCCGAAAGCACTGGCATAAACGCGACGCCGAGCGCGCCGGCCGCCAGTGTGAAGAAGAAGAAGTCAGGCAGGTTAAAAGCCGCGAAGTAGGCGTCCGTACCATGCGGACCGTTTATTGGGAAGTTGCTGTTGACTAGTTTGGTGCGCAAAAACCCTAGAAGCTGGCCGGCAAAAGTTGCGGCGATCAGCAAGGCCGCGGCGTTGCCAATATTGAGGCGGGCCCTTTTTTTGCCGGGTTTTTCAGGATTCATGCAATGTTCATAAGGATTTACGTACCCTACAGTATAAAGCAGGCGGCCTGCTCATAACAGACCGAACCGCCGAAATTAGCGCAGGGCCGCGGCACTCGGAAACTTGGCACCTTTGAAGACTTCCGCGACCTCGTCGGCATCCACCGTTTCTTTCTCGAGCAAGCGGTCTTTGAGCTTTTCCAGATAATGCAGGTTAGCTTTGATGATGATGCGCGCCCGGTCGGCAGCTTCGGTAATCAGAGATTCGACTTCGTCATCAATCATCTTTGCGGTTTCGTCGGAATATTCACGTTCGTGGACAAGGCGTTCAATCATCATGCCTTCGTCGGTGTGGAAGACCTGGTTGCGCAGTTTTTTGCTGCCCATACCCTGGTTCACGATCATGTCGCGGGCCAGGCTGGCGGCACTGGGCAGGTCGCTCCCCGCGCCGGTAGTGATCCTATCCGGGCCAAGAATGACTTCTTCGGCTATACGTCCGCCAAGGGCTCGGGCCAGCACGTCCTTAAACTCAATCAGCGACGTAAACATACGGTCTTCTTTGGGGATCGACCAGGTGACACCGCCGGTTTGGCCCCGCGGGATAATAGTGACTTTGTGAACCGGGTCGGCATCGGGCAATACGTGTCCGACCAGGGCGTGTCCTGCCTCATGGTAAGCAGTCGTGACCTTGTCTTTGTCGGTCATAACCTTGCTCTTGCGTTCGGGGCCGATAGCGACGCGTTCGAAGGCTTCGGTAACGTCGTCTTGCGTGATCTCGCTATGCGAGTTGCGCGCGGCGATGATAGCCGCCTCATTGGCGATATTTGAAAGGTCGGCGCCGGAAGAGCCGGCAGCCTTGGCGGCCAGGGAGTCCAGGTCAACGTTCTTAGCCAAAGGTTTTTTGGCGAAATGGACTTTTAGGATAGATTCACGGTCCTTGCGGTCGGGAAGGCCGATATTAACCCGCCGGTCAAAACGGCCCGGGCGCAGCAGGGCCGGGTCAAGCACGTCGGAGCGGTTAGTGGCAGCGAGTACGATAACGTTTTGGCCTTGTTCGAAGCCGTCCATTTCCACCAGGATCTGATTCAGGGTCTGCTCGCGCTCGTCGTGGCCGCCGCCCATACCTGAACCGCGCCGCCGGCCCACGGCATCGATTTCATCAACGAATATAATACACGGCGCGTTCTTTTTAGCCTTGGCGAACAGGTCGCGGACACGGGAGGCACCGACACCCACGAACATTTCCACGAATTCAGAGCCCGAGATACTGAAAAACGGTACGTTGGCTTCGCCGGCTACTGCCCGCGACAATAGCGTTTTGCCGGTACCGGGAGGGCCGACCAGCAAGACGCCTTTAGGTATGCGCGCGCCCATGCTGGCAAACTTTTTGGGGAATTTCAGGAATTCCACGACTTCTTGCAGGTCCTGCTTTGCTTCGTCGGATCCGGCAATGTCGTTGAAGGTCGCCTTATCTTTTTCGTTGCCATACAGCCGCGCTTTGCTTTTACCGAAACTAAGCGCCTGGTTGCCCTGGCCTTGGGCACTTTTCAGCATGAAGTACAGCACACCCGCGATGATCACTACCGGTATGACTGATTCTGCCAAGCTGACCCAGCCGGAACTGCCGCTGGTTTCAGGTTTGTACGTGACCGCGGACTTTTTGGTGTCGAATCCCTGCTCCTTGAGGCTGGAGTTGCCATCTACGTATGCCTTGAGCGTGGCGTGCGTCTGGCCTTTGGGCGTAATGTCCAGCTGGTTGCCGTTTACGACGATATTGGAATACTTGCCGGCATTGTTGTCGCGGATAGCGGTAGTGGCCGGAATTGACTTGAGCGCACTTGGCTGGTTCGAGGCCGCGAAAATAATCAATCCGAATAGCACTATCAAGGCGATGAAGCCGGCGTTTTTCATGCCGCGCCGACTGGGCTGGGCCTTTTTAGGGTTCGGTCTGCGAGGTTTCCTGTCCATGGATCTTCATTATACCCGTGCAGCCATTTTTTTGCTAGCGCTCCACTACCGCGAGTGCCAAACCACGCCTGCTTACCTCTAATGCGGCACCATGCAGCACGTCGAATTTCTTACCGGATTCGGCCGTCTTGGCAGCAACCACCAGCCGCTCCAGCGTTTTGCTGTCAAAATCCCGCAAGCCCTTCTCGCGCAGCCACGCGGCCATAGTCTCCTTGGCGACAGGATGCGGCAATTGTATAAACCACTCCCGGTCCAGTTTTCCGGTGGCCAACTGAAGCCGCAGCTGGTCGGATAGCAAGGCGTCGATTTCCCGGTTCGTCGCACGGAGACCCGTGATAATTTCCATCAGCCGGTCACGGGCTTGGCCGTCAAAACGAGGCAATAAGTTATGACGAACGTAGTTGCGCAGATAATCAGTGTTATGGTTCGTGCTGTCTTCACGCCACTGCAAACCATGGCTTTTGGCGTATGCTAAGATGTCGGATTTTGGCACGTGCAACAGGGGTCGTGCAATATTCTGGCGGCTGTCCAGCGCGGTGAGACCCTTGCGGCCGCTGCCGCGCAATAAATTAATGATAGCCGTTTCCAGCACGTCATCCCTGTGATGCGCTGTCACGATCGCCCCGGAGTTCGTTTCTGTTAAGACGCGGCGGAGGAACGTATAGCGAGCATCCCGCGCCTTGGCTTCGCTGGCACCGGCGCCAAGCTTGCCCTCTTCATAAAAAAACCGCAAGCCATACTCGTCAGCCAGACCTTGCACGAACTCGCGGTCCGCTTGCGAATCCGGACGAATGCCATGATCAAAGTGCGCTACGACTATTTCCAGGTCAGGCTTTTGCCGCAGTAGATGCAGCAAGGCCGCGGAATCAACGCCGCCGCTCACGGCCGCCACGTACTTGCCCGGACTGGTCAACTTAATATCCATACCTTACTATTGTAGCAATGGGTAAAAACAAACATGCTTCATGACATCATATTATTCCTGGTAGGTATAGTCGTTGGCGGAATGAATGCCGTGGCCGGGGGTGGGATGCTGCTTGGGTTTCCTGTGTTATTGGCGTTCGGGATGTCGCCGCTCGCCGCCAACATAACCAGCAACATCGTCATCCTGCCGGGCAGTGTTAGCTCGGCGTACGGTTACCGCGCGTATCTTCAGAAAGTGAATTACCGCTACCTGCTCCTGCTGGTGCCGTGCGTAGTGGGAGCGGCGATAGGGGCTTTGATCCTGCGCCATACTTCCAGCACCAGGTTCCAGCAGATCGTGCCGGCGCTCGTGGGTTTCGCGGTTATATTATTCGCCTTCCAGCCCGTGCTGCATTTCCATCTGCGCGGGCATGTATTCGGCATCCGGAAACACGTGGGGTCATTGGTGTTAGTTGCGATTGCCCTGCTTCCGGCGGCTATCTACGGCGGCTATTTCGGAGCGGGATTCGGGTTCGTTATGCTGGCATTCTTAGGATTCACGAAGCTGAATGAAATCCATACTATGACCGGCCTCAAGAACCTGGCGACGTCCAGCATAGCGCTCGTATCAATAATCTGCTTGTACAGTACCGGGCTGATTAATTGGCACCTGGGCCTGGTCATGGCCGCCGGCTGCGCGGTTGGCGGCTACTACGGCGCGTTGCTCACGCAGAAAATCTCTTCGCACGTCCTGCGCATCATCGTGGTACTGATCGGCGTCGGCACAGCCACCTACCTGGCCTTCCGCAGCTACTGAAAACCCGTGCAAAGAGCTGGCAAACAGATGTAAATCGTGCTATATTAACCTTTGCATTTCAATGCGAGGCGGCGTAGCTCAGCTGGTTAGAGCGCAGGACTCATAAGCCTGAGGTCAGTGGTTCAAACCCACTCGCCGCTACCATTATTGATTACCGATCATTATTATGATATAACTCGAATATGAGTGATAACTTCCGGGAGCGATTGGTCGCAAGCCAGCAATCACGCGAAAAGGAACGTGAAAACATAGCTGAGCAAGAACGACTTCGTATAGAAAAGGCTCGTGAAGCATTAAAGAGAAAGCAGCTATTAAGGCCTGCCCTTGTAGATAGGATGCGCGAAGATGCAAGGATTGCCGCGCCTTTTTTGCCTCCCGAGTCCGCACGCTCGTTTATAAAGATTCCTAACGGAACGACAAGTTTAGTAGTAGAGGGCACTGGAATACTTCACCATATGGGCGTTAGACGCTCGCCTGTCCGTATTCCAACCACTATATTTGACAAATTGCCCGCGTGGGTCATCTTTATGAGGGCTACTGGGCCAGGACACGAGATCCCGGAATCAATGGGAAATCCGGGTGGTTATTCTACTCCTCATCGTACTGTGCTGCTTGATGCCAACGGCGACCTGTTTGCGATAGATAGCGGTTTACCGCTTCACGGAGTTGATAAAAAAGAGTGTGTGCCAATTACTTTTGAAGATATTTTACCTTTGGAAAAAACAGATCTCAAAGACATGGAAGGTGAGGCGCCCAAGGTCGTGCAAGACTGGCAATCTATGCTAATGGAACTCCCGGAAAGGAGATATCTTTAGTCCAACCAGTTCCAATTCGTGCCTACGATGTTATTTTTGACCGAAAACTAGCTGCAATATAACCGCAATCGCCACAAGTATGATCATAACCCGGACAAACCTGTTGCCCTTTTGGATGGCGATCTTGGAACCAAAGTGCGAGCCGATAACATTGCCGACCAGCAGCGGCAAAGCATACTTATAATCAATCAGGCCGGTAAACAGCAGGATGCTTACACTCAGCGCCGAACCGATTGTGTTGGCGAAAAAACTATGCGCCATCGCTTGCAAGGCATTGAAGCCCCGGAAGTACATGAGCGTCAGCGTACCGAGAATACCCGTTCCGGCGCCTACCGCGCCGCTTGAAATTGACGTACCAAAATATATGGCAGGCCAATACCACTTTGCCGGCCGCTCTTTGAGAGCATATTCTTTCCGCCGCAGACTGGAGATTATTATGACGGCCAAAATCATAGCCACTAGCTTGCGCAGGATATCGATATCAAGCCGGGCAATCAATAGAGTGCCGATGGTGACGCCCATAAGGTTCACAATGATAATGCGTGGCAGCGCTTTTTTCTTAATCTGTTTCGCTTTAGCGAAGTTGCGTACGGCAGGCAGAAAGAAACCCAAGTCGCCAAATTTATTAGTTGCGATAGCCTGGTTTATAGGCAGCCCGAAATACAGCAATGTAGACAGCGCGAGCAAGCCCGCTCCCCCGCCCGACATCGTGCCAATGAACGCCACTACGAAACCGACTATGACCAAGATTAGTTCATGCATGGCTTTCGGCAATTATATCAGCAAAAAAGTTTATGTTTATAATATACTTGCATGTATTAGTATTACGTGATTATATAATCATATGCGAGCACAGACACGTCAAGAGTTTATAAGAACTAATCTGGGTAGTATTCATTATTTAGATATAAGAGCTACGATTGGCCGGCTTACTATGCCGACAGAAGAAAACCCGCATCCTGAATTTAGAAGGGTCGATGTATTGCGTCAATTCAAAGGTATCGATTTGCCAG
>CAYLML010000051.1:0-3832 GCA_964384985.1 uncultured Candidatus Saccharibacteria bacterium
GCCGGGAAACCGTAGGCAGGACAATGTGTTGCACCGCACCAAAGCCCGTTCCGGCGGGCAGGTATTGGAGCTGTCGCGCGTGACATTCAAGCAACCGGGCATAATCGAATTCCCTGGTGTCCACGAAGAGGTGTTAGCCGGAAAATCCATGGGCAAGGCCTTCAAAGACCGAGGCCTGCGTTTTGAACGCCGGCATCACGGCATATATCGTCAGGACTGTCAGGAGATGCCCCGGATTTTTCAAAATAGTTTCGACACCGGGGGGACTGCTACGATTGTCGAGGTTTCAATCGCTGTCGGTGATAATTCCGCGCCTTACGCGGACGTCCTGGAAGTTTACGGCCCTGCTGTTTCGTGGCCCGCGGCCAGCCGCAAAATCAGCCTGGCGGCGATTCGTGAACTCGACTCATTCGCCCGGCTCTTGACAGACTCCAGCAGTTGATGGGTTAGCACATACTTAGGACTCGGTATATACTTGCCAATAAGGTAGCAAGAGGCGCGCAGCACGATGCAGCACGGTATAAGATCGGAGAAATTGAAGAACCTGTTCCGCCAAGGCAAACAGGTCAACTGCCATAAGAACGAGACTATATTGAGGGCCCACGAAGTGCCCAGAGGAGTTTACCTCATTGAAAGCGGCCTCATTAAGATGTATTCATTATCCAAGCAGCGGAACGAACATGTCTTGGATTTCTTCGGCCCGGACGAGCTTTTCCCGATTATTTGGCCTTTCCGGAGCAGCGTGCGAAGCATGAACTACGAAGCCATATCTAAGGCGTCGCTATGGTTGATACCGCGCGACAAGTTCCGGGAATTCTTGAATGAAAACCCCGATGTTATGTCTGACGTGCTGGAAGAATTAATTGACCGCTATCACCTGTATGTCGGCAGGATCGACAATTTGCTATACTCCGATGCCCGCGAACGATGCGCGTACCGGCTGCTGTCGCTTTGCAACCGTTTCGGAACCAAAGTGCCTAAGGGCATTAAGATTGACGCTCTTATTACGCACGAGGATTTGGCGCATTCCATAAGCATGACCAGGGAAACGTTCGGCCGTACGCTGACGCGGCTGCAGCAAAAAGGTATGATCGCGTATGACGACCAGCACCACATTGTCATCACCGATATGCCCGCCCTAGCCGACATAATTGGCCGGGATGAAGCCGGGTCCATGTGGCCGGACTTGCTGGAGTACGCTACTTAACAGCCGGCGTTTGGCCGGAAGGCGTATAATAAGAGCCGAAACAAGATAGGGAGGGTTACTATGTTCACATTGCCGCCACTAGGCTACGGTTACGACGCGTTCGGCAAGTACATAAGCAAAGATATAATGGAGCTGCACTACAGCAAGCACCACCAGACATATGTCGACAAAGTAAATGCCGCGCTGGAAAAGGCGCCCGAATTGCAAAGCAAGACCATTGAAGAGCTGCTGCGCAGCCTTGACACCGTACCCGAAGAAATCCGAACCGCCATACGCAACCATGGAGGCGGACATTATAACCACACCAACTTCTGGAAATGGATGTCGCCGGACGGCGGCAGCGAGCCTACAGGCGAATTAGCCGACGCCTTGAAGGCCAAATACGGCAGCTACCAGTCATTTATGGACGAATTTACCGCTAAGGCGCTTGGCGTCTTTGGCAGCGGCTGGGCCTGGCTGCAGCCGGATCTTTCCATTACTACCAGCCCCAACCAGGATTCACCGCTGATGACCGGCGGCGCAGACCCCCTGCTCGGCCTGGACGTCTGGGAGCACGCCTACTACCTTGATTACACGTACAAGCGCGGCGATTACATCAAGGCTTGGTGGCATGTCGTGAATTGGCCAGAAGTCGCCTCCCGTTTTTCAGAGTCCGTGTCATAAAGCCAAACGCACACCCTATCTGTTAACAGTAACACATTTTGGTGTTAAAAAAATTTTGTTATTTAATAGTTTTTTAATTTTTATCATAGATAATGGGCAGCATGGAACTGCCAAAACTTTTGCTGGTTGAGGACGACCGTAATATCGCCCGCGCATTGGCATTAGCGCTTCGCAATAATTACAGCGTCGACATTATGCCCACTGGGACAGAAGCACTCGCCAGGGCGCGTAGCGAACAGTACGCGGTTATCGTGTTGGACCTTAATTTACCTGATATACCTGGTCTAAATGTCTGCCAGCAGCTGCGTGGCCGGGGCATCGAGTGTCCTATTCTTATTTTGTCCGGTGAAAGCCAGGTGTTGACCAAAATCAACCTCCTCGACGCCGGTGCTAACGACTACCTCACCAAGCCGTTCAGCCTCGGCGAACTCAAGGCCAGGCTTCGGGCGCTTGCCAGAAGCAGAGAGCCCAGACGGCAATTGCCGCAGCAGCTCAGTGTCGGCGACGTCCTGCTCGACCGCCGTACTCACATCGTTACACGCGATGGAAGGTCTATTACTCTGCGTCGCAAGGAATTTGCCTTGTTAGAGTGTTTGATGGAGCATGCCGGCGGTGTGGTTACACGGCCCGCACTGGTCCGGCATGCCTGGCAGGGCGCTGAAGACCCTTGGACCAATACGATCGATGTCCACATTAAATACCTCCGCGACAAGCTGGATCGCCCCTTCGGCCAGCCAATTATCCAAACGGTCCACGGTTTAGGCTACCGCCTATTGCTTGAACCGGCAATGGCAGACAAGAAATAAATCCGTGATTGATATAAGCCCGGAGCACTTGCTCGAATTAGAACGGTTCGCTGAAATTGGACGCTTAAGCGCCAGTTTGCTGCACGAGATCAACAATCCGTTGACGGCCGCGATGCTCTGGCTTGAACAATGCGGCAATCAAGGCTCTCCTCACCTCGGACATGTCCGCAGCAGTATATGTCTTCTGCAGCGATACGTTGAGGCGGCCCGCCAACAGATACGGTTTGAGAGCCAGCATCGCCACTTCAGCATGGAACCCGAACTGGAACAGGTCAGGCAGGTGCTCGCTCCGATTGCCAGGCGCCGTGACGTAATCCTCTGGTTCTCACCCGTGCATAGCTACAAGCTCTATGGAGACCCGGTGAAATTCCAACAGATTATTGCCAATTTAGTACAGAATGCTATCGATGCTTACGATGATTGGCCGGAAAACAAGCCTAAATTGGTGCGCCTGGACGTCCAAAACAATGGTGACTTTGTAGTCGTCAAGGTCAACGATTGGGGCCGTGGCATAGCCGAAGACCAGATACCCCTGTTATTCCGGCCGTTTTATACGACAAAACATGATGTTGGACTGGGACTGGGCATTGGGCTGTCAGCCGTGAAGCGCTATATCGAAACCGACTTCCGCGGCAGCATTCGGGTGAGCAGCTGCAGGCGGCATGGCACCAGGTTCATCGCCCACCTGCACCAGGGTTCAGCCAACCCTTAAATGACCAAGCTGCATGCTGCAAATGACTGTCTATCAATTTTGTGAAAATGCTTACAGTATAGGGTCTGACGCGTGTTATAATTTTTTAATATTTAGCAATTAACACTAAAAGGGGCGAGCTATCCGATACACCGTAGACACGACCAAAGCCATTCGTGCTGGACACGCCGGTTTGGTTGGGCCTCCCTTGTTTTTGACGATGGTGTTTTGCTTCGGACTGGTTATCGTGCAGTCACACCGGATCCAGGCCTCGCAGGCCAGCACCACTTCGGCTGCCGTTTCAAAGCAAACGCTTACCAATGAAGCGTCAGACAGCCGCTCCAAACTTAATCCCTCACCGACAACCACAGCCCATTCTGAGACTGAAAATAAGCTGCCGGCATCGCCGGTTATATCTGCGCCGGCAACATCTGGTTCCTCTCCTTCCGTGAGCAGCGGCAATAG
>CAYLML010000051.1:3842-5980 GCA_964384985.1 uncultured Candidatus Saccharibacteria bacterium
CACAACAGCCAGCCCGCAGGTAAGCCCAAGCGCAGGCCAAACCTTGCAATCCGCCATACCTAACAGCGCTCCGGTACGTACACTTATTAACACGGTGAAGGAACCTGTTAAATATACCGTGAATGACATTACGTCAGGTCTGCCAAAATTATAATTGCTATTTACTTAACTTAAGTAATCATTTATAATGGAGTTAATGACTTCTTTAGATGAAGATATTGAGATCTTGGAAAACGCCGTAAGGTTGTTTTCGCAGACCTTGAAACGGCCGCAGCGATGGGCGGCCGTTACCGCAGAAGCAAAGGTCGTTATCGACCGGCCTTCCGCGGTTATTCTACACATGTTATCGCTAAGCAAGCCGCGGACGTGCCGCGTGCAAGACCTTGCCCTGCAGCTCGGCATCGAGCCGCCATCAGTTACGCGTAAAACCCAGGAGTTGGAACAAGCCGGCTACTTGCAGCGCGTGCCCGATCCTGAAGATCGGCGGGCCGTAGACCTGCGGATTACGCCGCGGGGGCAAGCCGTCGCCAACCGTTTATGGAAAGCCCAGCGCAATATTTTGGCTGAAGCCTTGCGGGACTGGGGGGCTGGCGACCGCCGGCAATTCGTAAAATTATTCGAACGCTTTAGTCGCGACTTGATGGCCGCATCGGTTAAGGACAGCAAGTCTGCGCCTGTCAAACAGACGATAAAGAGCGGCGGCGCCCATGCCTAATATCAAGCGAGTCGACGTGGCACCGGCAGTAGGCCAGACTGAAGAACCGCAAACTGAGCGCAGCCACGCCGAAATCATGGTAGTCATGAGCGCCCTGATGATGGCTATGCTGCTGGCGGCCCTCGATCAAACCATTGTCTCGACTGCCCTGCCTCGTATCGCCAACGACCTGCATGGCCTGAACAAGTATTCCTGGGTAGCCACGGCTTACCTGCTCACTAGCGCCGTGTCTACGCCGCTGTATGGAAAGATCAGCGATATGTACGGCCGTAAGAAAATATTCCAGAGTGCCATTATTATCTTCCTGATTGGTTCGGCGCTTTGCGGCCTGAGCCAGAACATGACTGAACTTATCTTCTTCCGCGGCCTGCAGGGATTGGGCGCCGGCGGCCTGATGACCATGGTGCTCACTATAATCGGCGACGTAGTATCGCCGCGGCAGCGCGGACGCTACCAGGGTTATTTCGGCGGTGTCTTTGCACTGGCCAGCGTCATCGGCCCGCTGCTGGGCGGCCTGTTCACGGACCACTTAAGCTGGCGGTGGGTGTTCTATGTCAACCTGCCGCTTGGCGCTATAGCGCTTTCGGTCATCGCGGCCAGGCTTCACTTGCCGGTACGCCGGACAGACCATAAGGTTGACTACGCCGGAGCCGCGCTGCTAGCGGTCAGCGTCGTGACTTTGCTGCTGGCGACGGTTTGGGGCGGCGTTGATTATCCGTGGGGTTCAGCCCATATTATCGGTTTGTTCGCGACCAGCTTTATAGGCGCGGTCTTGTTTGTCTGGCGCGAGCATTATGCCGCAGAGCCGATCTTGCCGCTCAGACTGTTCAAGAACGAAATCTTCAGCGTTTCCGTCGTCCTGAGCCTGCTGGTAGGCGTAGTTATGTTCGGCGCAATTATATTTCTGCCGGAATACCAGCAGCTGGTCCGCGGCGATTCCGCTACCAAGTCCGGACTGATGCTGCTGCCGCTGATAGCCGGGGTTATGGGCGGTTCGCTGACTTCGGGACGGCTTATATCAAAATTGGGGCGCTACCGTATATTCCCGATCATAGGCACCTTATTGCTTATCATCAGTTTCTGGCTGTTCAGTCATATTGCGGTCAATACCAGCCGTGTCGTACTCGGATCCTGGATGGTCATACTCGGTCTGGGGGTCGGTATGGTAATGCCGGTCATGACGCTGGCCGTCCAAAACGGCGTTGACCGCAAAGACCTCGGTACCGCTACGTCCTCCGTGACATTCTTCCGCAGTATTGGCAGCTCGCTCGGTACGGCTATGTTCGGGGCTATACTGACCAACCGGCTGGCCGCACACTTGCAGCAGGCTTTGCCGGGTGCCGGCGGCACGGCAGTCGCTAAGAGCCTGGGCAGCAGCGCCGCGGGGTTGCATCAGCTGCCGCCAAACGAATTACAGATCATT
>CAYLML010000052.1:0-5973 GCA_964384985.1 uncultured Candidatus Saccharibacteria bacterium
CCGGCGGAGGTGCTACGGTTACTATGACTGGCACGACGCTATGCCGCAGTGGCACGCCCTCTAACTGTAATACCGGCACGGCTGGCCAATATACTATTACCGGTATCGGCAATACGGCGGCAACGAGTGTTACTAACAGTGAACAATTTGGTTTTTGCGTTGACACGACCGGCGCTTCGGGCGGTTTGGCGGCTCAACCTCCGTACAGTGATACGATCAACAACTGTCATACGGGGTTGACGACTGGTACATATGCCGGCACTTCGAAGTTTGGATTTAATGATACTACCTCTGCCGGCGGCACCAATAATGCAGCTGGCAGTACCATACTACAATCCACAGGCGCAATTCCAGTTTATACCGGTACATTTGCCTTCTTGGGTAACATCGCGGCGACGACTGAAGCCGGCGTCTACACGACCAGCCTGAACACGGTTGCTACCGGGACGTTCTAGCGGGCGGGGCAGGGATGCCTGTAGCCAGGTTAAGAAACAAGTTATTAGCGGGCTTGCTAGTGGTGGCAGTGGTGCCCGTCTTTTGCCAATCATTCGCCGGCGCCAGTGGTCTGACGCCCAGGACTATGCAGCAGCTCAGCAGCGTACCGGATGCCACAACTGATTACACGCTGCAATTTACCATCAGCAACAGTATTACGCTGGGTTCATTGAGCGTTACGATTTGCTCTAATACCCCCATTGAAGGCGATAACTGCGACCTGCCGGCCGGATTTGACCTTACTAACGCCCAATTGACCGCTCAAAGCGGCATCACAGACTTCACGATGTTCAACGTGGCGACGAACAGCGTGCTGCTCAGCCACGCCGCGGCGCCTGTCACTGCTCCGCAGGCCGTTAGCCTGACGTTCCATAATGTCGTTAACCCGACCGCTCCCGGACCCTATTACGTGCGCATTGCCGCTTACAGTTCAACGAACGGCACGGGCACTTCGGTCGCGTTCGGCGGCCTGGCATTCGATGTGAATAACAACGTGCAGGTCAACTCCTACGTACCGCCGTATCTGACGTTTTGCGCCGGGCTGACTATTCCCACCTTCGACTGCGCCTCCGCATCTGGCAATTATGTAAACTTCGGCGGCCTGAGCGCCAGCCGCAGCAGCCAGGACGACAGCCAGCTGCTGGTCGCTACGAACGCTGCTAACGGCTACTCCATACAGGTGTACGGCACTACCATGACCTCCGGCAATAATATTATCGCCGCCTTAGGCAATAACGCCGGCTCTCACCCCGGAAACGCCCAATTTGGCATTAACCTGCGGGCTAACAGCGTACCGCCCGTAGGCGGCGATCCCATCGGTCCCGGCAGCGGTCAGCCGGCCAGCGGCTACGACACGCCCAACAGCTACCGTTTCGTGAGCAACGACATAATAGCCAGCTCCCAAGCTGCCGACGACTGGCGCAGATACACCGTCAGCTATCTGGTCAATGTCCCGGCCGGCCAGGCGCCGGGCGTGTACGCCAGTACGCTGACGTACGTGGGCGCGGGGAGTTTCTAGATGAAAGCGCTATTCTTTAGCTTGGCAACAGGGGAACGCTCTGATACTATTAATCAGAGCTTTGAGCATGGAGTAAAAATGAGAAAATACTTGGCCGTTATCCTGTTGGCAATCGCGACCGTCGCGAGCTCGCTCATGGGTCCGATAAGTGCCTATGCGGCCTCATCGACAGCGACGAATGGCTATCGCGTGTCGCCTGTCCGCACCGACCTGACTATCAAGCCCGGCGCCAGCACCACTACCATCGTGTACATACAGAACGCCTCTTCGGCGGTCGAGAATCTTCAAGTACTTGTTAATGACTTCCAGCCCCCTAAGGATGAATCCGGCAACCCGGAGCTGCTGTTAAACGGCGCCACCGCACCACAGCACAGCCTCAAACAGTTCGTTACCGTTCCTACACCTACCTTTACCTTGCAGCCTGGCCAGCAAAGGGCCGTTAGCGTGACAATTCATGTGCCCGCGGGCACTGCCGGCGGCGGTTATTACGGCGCTATCCGTTTCGCGCCGGTCGGCGCCCCTGGCGACAAGAACGTCAACCTGAACGCTAGCATCGCTTCGCTGGTACTGATCACGGTCACCGGCAACCTGTCTGAACAGCTGTCGATCGCCGGTTTTGGCGTTGCCCAGGGCGACGTTACCGATCTGCACAGCATCTTCTTTAATAACAAAAACCTGAAGGCGGTCGTACGCTTCCAAAACAGCGGCAACGTCCAGGAGCAGCCCTTCGGCAAGATCGTCCTTAAGAAAGGCTCGAAAACGCTGGCGACATACAGTGTTAATAATACCGACTCGCCGGGCAATGTCCTGCCTGACAGCGTCCGTCGTTTCACCGCTAATTTGAATCATATCGGCTCGTTCGGCAAGTATAAGATCATAGGCAACTTCGGCTACGGCTCGAAGGGCCAGCTGCTGACTGCCAGCGCCACGTTCTATGTTATACCGGTGGCAGTTATTATTCTGGTCGTTGTTCTGCTGCTGCTTATACTGTTCCTCATCTTCGGTCTGCCGCGGCTGATTCGCCGGTATAACCGCCGTGTCGTTGCCCGCGCCAATCGCAACCAGCACAACAATCACTATAGGTAAGCTATGAGAGTAGGGCGGTTCAGCCGCGGTTTGGTGGGAGCCGGGTTGGCGGCTCTCATAGCGCTGTCGGCAGTCTTATTGCCTCTGCAGCCGGTCCGGGCCGCCAACCCGGCGCCCCAATCAGGCTCCATCGGCTTGGAAGGCACCATTTCTTCGGCTCCCCCGACGCGCGGCGCGACCATAGCCGTACCCGGCAATGGCGCCGTCTTCACCTCTGTTCCGATAACCGTCAGCGGCCTGTGTCCGTCCGGCTTGATGGTCAAAATATTCGATAATAACGTGTTCGTCGGCTCAGTAGTGTGCTCCGGCGGCAGCTATTCGTTGCAGATTGACCTGTTCAGCGGCCAAAACGACCTGATAGCACGCGTGTACGACGCCCTGGATCAGACCGGGCCGGACTCTAACACCGTAACCGTTACGTTCAATGACGCCCAGTTCCTGCAATTCGGCACGCTTATTTCGCTGACCAGCCCCTATGCCGAAAGAGGCGCTCCGCCCGGAACGGAGCTGGACTGGCCGGTGTTCTTAAGCGGCGGCGTAGGCCCGTACGCCATTAGCGTGGACTGGGGCGACGGTACGCCGGCAGATCTGATGAGCGTATCGAACACCGGCACTATAACCCTCAAGCACACCTACAAAGCAGCCGGAGTCTACAAGGTTATCGTCAAAGCCACGGATAAGAACGGCGCCGCGGCCTTCCTGCAGCTGGTCGGACAGGCGACGGGGGCGGTTCAGAACAGTAAAACGGGCAGCAACAATGTTATTGTCCAAAAACAGATTGCATCGTGGCCTATATTTGCCATGACGCCCCTTATGTTCTTAGCGTTTTGGCTCGGTGGCCGCCATAACCTCATCACGCTGCGCAAGAAGTTCGACGGTTAAGCCCGCCACCGGCTTGTTGCTGTGGATAACTTCTCGCAGCGGCGGCAGAGTGCGGAGTAGCGCCTTAAGGCCATCGCGGCACTAACAATATATCTGTAAATGGCCAATCCTGTATTGTAATTTACAACAATATTATCAGAGGCAGCCATAACGGCTGAGAACGTTGCATATATTTTTTGTTCAAAAGTGTCTATAAGGGGTTGAATACCCGTGCTAAAGGGGTGATACTGATACGCACAGGGCAAAAACAAAAACCCTCCCAAAAAACAAAACAAAAAACATGCCGGAAACACCATCGCTGAAGCGAAGATATCTTGCGCGCCTACGCGGAAAACAACCCGTGGGATTGCTGCGTGATGTTCGTCGACATATCCGGTTCACCCCTGTTTTTTTCTATACGCGCGCGCGTACGCCCGCTCACGCTGGCACCCGGGCGCGCATGCGCGCGCCAATTATGCTTGTGCTCGGACTTACGGTGCTTTCAGGGTTAGCCCTGAACATCGCCCGTCCGGCCCAGACAATTGCCGCCACCAGTAACACGATTAACTTCCAGGCCCGTTTGGAGACCAGCGCCGGTGCTATTGTCCCTGACGGCAATTATAACGTCGAATTCAAGCTCTACGATGCCAGCAGCTCCTCTGGATCCAGCCAAGGCTCCTGTACTGGCGACGTCCACTGCTTGTGGACGGAGAAATATCAAAACAATGCCAGCCAAGGTGTTGCAGTCGCCAATGGCTACCTGACCGTCAATCTAGGGTCTATTACTGGTTTCCCCGGTACGATTAACTGGGATCAGCAGCTATGGCTGACGATGAATATCGGCGGTACCACCACCGGTACGCCGACGTACGATGGTGAAATGACTCCGCGCCTGAAACTGACGGCGGTACCATACGCCTTCCGCGCCGGGACGCTGGCCGATCCGGCCAATAGCGGCGCAACTCTCAGCTGGGCTACCCAGGGCAGCGCCAACAGCATACTCTTGCCAAACGCCCCCGGCACCATCTGTTTGCAAAGCAACGCGAATTGCGGCTTTGCCCCTGGCACGTCAGCCAGCTACATCCAAAACGGCACGAGCCCCCAGAGCAGCGCTAATTTCAATATTAGCGGCAACGGTACCGTCGGCGGCCTCCTGACTGCCAGCGGCGGCTTGACCGTGTCCGGCGCCGCCGTCAGTTTAAACGATAATTCTAATAACAACACGACTATCAACACCGGTAGTTCCACCGGTACGGTGACTATCGGCAACTCCGGCACCAGCGTGACGCTCCAGGGTACGGTCAATGCCGTCTCCGGCCTGCAAGTCGGCGGCACGCTGCGGGTCTCTTCGACGGGAGCCCTCCAAAACGTCAGTTTCGGCTCGGCCAGCGGCGCCCTGGTCACCGGCTCGACCGGCGCCATATCCTTGGCCTCGGGCGCGACGAGCGGCCAGTGCCTACTAAGCGCCGGAACAGGCACCGCGCCGAGCTTCCAGTCATGTCCGGGTGGCAGCGGCCTCGCCAAGACCGCTGTTGACACCTCCACTGCCGCCGTCACGGCCAGTGGCAACCTCTACGTCTTCACCAACTCCAGTTCAGCTATTGCCTCTGGCGTACTCAAGCTGGACAACGGTACCAATACCAACTCCACCCTGACTGTCACGGCCAGTGGCAACCCGACCTCCGGCCAGGCTCTGATCTTCGCCTCCAACACTAACGCCTCGCCAAGCGGCAACCTGATTGATCTGCAATCCGGCTCCTCACCTACCTCTAAGTTTAGTGTCAGTGCCGCCGGCAATCTCCTGGCAGCTGGCACCATCACCGCTACCGGCATCCTGAACGCCAACGCTACCGGCAAGACGGCCATCACCATTGCTGACTCCGGCGCCCAGAACTCCGGCATCACCATTGGCGGTGATACCAACCTCTACCGTGGCAGTGGTGGCAACCTATTACAAACAGATAGCGCCCTGACAGTGACCGGCCTTCTTACCGGCAATGCCGGCGCCACCGTCTCTGGTGCTGCCATTAATCTGAACGTCAACAGCAGCACTAATGCCACCAACATAGGTACCGGTTCTACTACCGGTGCCGTCAGCATAGGCAATACCACGGCCGGCCAGACGGTCTTGATCCAAGGTGGTACCGGTTCAGCAGCCGTATCTATCCAAGAGGCCGGTACAGGCACCATTCTGGTGGGAACAGCCAACGCCGGCACCGTCAGCATAGGCGCGGTCGGCACTACGGCTAACGCCACCACCATCCATATCGCCGATACCACCGGTGCTGCCGCCCAGACTGTCACCATCGGCTCCAACTCCAGTACCTCCGCGACCACTATTCAGGGTGGTACCAGCACTACCACTACGGGCAGTATCTTCCTCAACCCCAACTCCGGTACTAGCGGTACCTCTAACATCGGCGTGCTGGTAAAACCCGACAATGACTCCACCGCCACTTTCCAAATCCAGAACGCTGCCGGCTCCAACCTGTTCAACACTGACACCTCAGGCA
>CAYLML010000053.1:0-5751 GCA_964384985.1 uncultured Candidatus Saccharibacteria bacterium
TGATCTTTGGACAGATGAAAAAAGCAGTAATACAGACCGGTGGCAAACAGTATCTCGTCTCCGAAGGCGAGAAGGTTAGCGTCGAGCTAATCAAAGCCTCCGGTAAGACGGTGGATTTCGAGCCCCTGCTGGTGGTCGACGGCGAAAAGGTAGAGGTCGGTACTACGGCAGTAGCCAAGGCCAAGGTCACAGCTGAAATCGTCGAGGCAGATGTGCAGGCGGACAAAGTCACCTCTATCCGTTACAAGGCCAAGAAGCGGGTCCGCACGGTTCGCGGCCACCGCCAGCACCAGACCGTTCTGAAGATCAATAAAATCGCCTAAACCAGCCACCTCTGTTGGCCAGTTTCCGGCGCTTACCGCACCCCTAGCAGTTGTGGATAACTTTGCATGATCCGGAGCACTGTTATAATTAATGCAACAGGTGGCGGTTAACCTATGGTTACGGGTAAAGTGTTTATCGCCGGTTTTATAGGGTGCGCAGCGGTTTCATAGACATATATACAACGAAAAATCATCAAAAAACTATATAAAAAAGTCACCAAAAATGCATAGTTTTATTGTTCAAAAAGGCTTGCATACCTCTGTCGCAAGGTGCATACTGCATTCATAGGGTTGGTGCCTGTGCAGGCCTCTGGCCCTAACCAACAAACATTGGTTAAACCAAACAAAAAGCCAAACTGGTTCCCGGGCGCGAATCGTCCGGGAACCGCCAAAATTGGAGTTCTGGTCTATGCCAATACAAAAACCTAAAACCATGCCAACAGTACTATCGTTCCGGCCAAACTGCGCGACAGCACTCGTGAGACATTTGTCTTAGCGGGTGTTTTTTATATCGCCGCAGCCCGGTTCGCCATTTCCGCCATGTTGGCCGGCAGCAGGAATGCAACTTAAAAATTGAATCGTAGAAAGATCAAAAACATGCAACAGCAAAAAAACCGCAAACAGCAGGATGATCGATTGCTAAAAAGACTGCCGCGCAAAGAACGCCGCCACCAGGAACAATTGCGCCGCCAAATTTTAGGGGATCCGCTTTTTAAAACTATTTAACTAATATTGTGCGTCATGCCGCTTTTGCAGTAGGCGCGCTAGACAATGACTACCTCACAGCTTACTTCAAACATCAATAATCCGGTAACTGCCTTTAAACAGGGACATAATAGTTTCTGAACGGCAGCGATAGAGCACACCTCTGGTAATGGTACTATACGGCTAGTCTCATACGGCTATAGATAACTACTGGGGCGGATGCTATAATAAGACCATCGGAGCAGCTATGACACAAAAAATCATCGCGGTGGTCAATCAAAAGGGTGGGGTCGGCAAAACGACGACGGCTATAAACGTAGCCGCGCAGCTTGCTGCTGATAAGGCTTCAGTGCTGATTGTGGATCTGGATCCGCAGGGCAATGCCACCAGCGGTTTGGGCGTGCAGAAAGAGCAAGCGAAGCTGACAACTTATGATGTGCTGTGCAAAGGCGCGGCCTTACCAGGCGCCGTCCATAAGACGCATTTGGCCCGGTTGTCGGTATTGCCGGCAAATGCCAACCTGGCCGGCGCCGAGGTAGAACTGGTGGGGCGGCAGCAGCGCGAATTTGCTTTGCAGCAGGCCTTAAGGGGTGTACAAGGTTACGATTACGTGATTATTGATTGTCCGCCTTCTCTGGGGCTGCTGACGATTAACGGATTGACGGCCGCCGGCAGCGTGCTTATACCGGTGCAGGCCGAATATTACGCGCTCGAAGGCCTCAGCCAGCTGCTTAACACCGTGCAAGCCGTCAGGGCGAGCACTAATCCGCACCTGGAACTGCTGGGCGTGGCACTGACCATGTTCGACAAGCGCAACTCCTTGAGCGAGCAGGTGCAGGCCGAAGTCGCCAATTACTTCGGCGACAAGCTGTTTAAAACGATTATTCCGCGCAATGTGCGACTGGCCGAAGCGCCGAGCTATGGCCGAACCATTTATGAACATGATCGCTGGAGCAAAGGCGCCCGTTCTTACAAGGCGCTGGCCCGGGAGGTTCGGGACCGCCTCTAAGCTTCTGGCAATGCGCGTCTAGCCGAGTGTATCTAATAAACGACCTAGATCTTCATCGGTCTTGAAGGTGATTTCGAGCTTGCCACCGCGGGCGGTGCGGCGGATGGTGACGGGCGCGCCGAGCTTATTGCTGAGTTTTTTGGTATCGGGGGTTTCGGTGGCGACGTGTTCATGGGTCTTCTTGACGTCTTTGGTGCCGGCCTTGACGCTGGTGACGAAGCGCTCGGCCTGGCGGACGCTCCACCCCTGTTCCCGGATGGTTTTTAGGAGGTAGGCCTGGCGCTGTTCGTCGCCTTTGAGTGCCAGGATGGCGCGGGCGTGGCCTTCGCTGATTTTGCCGGCTGCCAAGGCGTCGCGCGCTTCAGAGGGCAGTCGGAGCAATCGGACGGTGTTGTTGACAGTGGAATGGGCTTTGCCGAGGCGCTTGGCAATGTCGTCATAAGAGAGTGAGAATTGTTCGTGCAGGCGCTCGATGCTGACGGCCTGCTCCAAAGGACTGAGGTCGACGCGCTGGACGTTCTCTATAAGGGCGACTTCCAACTGTTCCAGCTCTTCGCTGCTGCGGATAACGGCCGGGACTGTCTTGAGGCCGGCGGCTGTGGCGGCGCGCCAGCGCCGTTCGCCGGCGATCAGGGTATAAATGCCGTCCTGGGCGGGAGTGACGACCAATGGCTGGACCACGCCGTGGCGCTTGATGGAGTCTGACAGCTCCTGCAGCGCGGCCTCGTCAAAGTGCCGCCGCGGCTGGTACGGGCTTGGCTGCAGCTTGTCCACGGCGATTTTTTCGATGCGGTCGTCAGCCGACAGCAAGATGCTTTTATCGAAGTCGGCAGGCAGCAGCGATTCGAAACCGCGGCCCAACCCCCGCTTTGGTGTTTGGCTCATACTTTGAATATACCACGATTTAGGCCTGCCGGCGGCTAGAAGACCTTGGCCTGGCCGATGGGGAAGACCCGCAAAACGAGCTTGCCAATGATTTGGTTGGCGTTGATCGGGCCGAAATTGCGTGAGTCGAGCGAATCGGGACGGTTGTCGCCGGATACGAACAATTGGTGGGCACCGAGTGTGACATCGATACTGCCGGGGGTGGAAGGGATATTATTGCCGTAAGGAAGGGTGGTGTCAGGATCAAAGCCGTCCGGGTGCGCCTTATTATATATGGTGTACTTGCCGTTATTGACGACGACACGGTCGCCGGGCAGGCCGATGACTCGTTTAATGAGCTGCTTGGTGTCGGATTGGTCGTTGAATTGGCTGAGGCCGCTTTCGGAGAAGACGACGATGTCGCCGCGGTTCGGTATGTAATCGTGGCGGGTAATACGCGCCCAGGAGCGCGGGACTTTCCAGATGATTAGCTTGTCATTGCTCTGGAGGGTGTTTTGCATACTTGGCCCGTCAACCTGATAGGAGCGGAAAACGAAAGCAATGATAAACAGCGCCACGAAAAGCGCGGTGACCAGTATGCCGACGGTTGCGACAAATTCATGCCAGCCGGATTGCTTGGGTTCGGGCGGAGTTTCAGGCTGCTGGGGCGGCATTATGGCTGTTTCCAGTATTGCCGTTTGTGCTTTTTTATCTGCCATACAACGCTTCACTATACCACACGTCGCGGGAGGGGTTTACACGTAAGCATAATGGGTATACACTGGGGTTGTCTGAAGAGATGGAACCGTTAAATAACAAACGGCCGGGAAAACAAACACCTCGCCAAACACCAAAACAAACCTTTGGAAGCCCGCAACCTGTGCCTAAGGTACTATCAGCACGCCCTGCGCGTCCGGGTTTTGCCTCCATGCGGCCAGTTGCCGGTGCGCCATTGCAGATGGATAGGAATGGGCTGGAACGTCTGCGTTCCCGCCAAGCCCGCCCAATCCACGCGACTGCCTTAGCTGGCGCGCCGGCGCCGGCGACACCTCCGGTTCGCTCGCACCACGCTGCTAAAACGTTGCCGGCCTTGGCGGTAGCAGCGGTGGTATCATCAAGCCCTTCAACCCCTCCGGCCGCCCAGCTGGCGCGCCACACACCTATAGATATGAGCCTGCCGGGCGAGGAGAGCCCTTCGCGTCTGGGCGCGCTGTTTGCCAATACGAAGTGGCATGGCGTGCGGCGCTGGGCGTTCCGGGGCATGGCGGTCGCCATGGTCCTGGTTATTACTTTGGGTGGCATGCTGTTTTCGCAAAGTTATTTGAAGCTGCACAAAGTATTCAGGGGCGGAACCGGTACCGCCGCGGCCCTGAAAGCTAATGTTAACCCTAATTTGCTTAAGGGCGAGGGCAGCGGCCGCGTCAATATATTGCTGCTGGGCCGCGGCGGCGGCACCCACGATGCCCCCGACCTGACCGACACTATGATGATCGACAGCATTGATCCGGTCAACCACACGTCCACGTTGCTTAGCCTGCCGCGCGACCTCTGGGTAAATATACCGCAGGCGGGCGTAATGAAACTGAACTCTGCGTGGGAAACCGGCGAATTCAAATATCTCGGCAAAACCTCGGCCGGCAGCACGGACCCCAAGGCTATCCAGGCCGGCTTCAGCATGGTCGACCAATCAGTAGAGGACGTGCTCGGCGTTAATATTGACTACAATGTACTGGTTAATTTCCAGGCGTTCCAGCAAGCAGTCGACACGGTTGGCGGCGTGACCGTCAACGTGCCGTCCGACCTGGTTGATCCGACCATGGCCTGGGAGAACAACAATGATCCGGTCATCGCCCATGCCGGGGTGCAGAACTTTAATGGCACCCAGGCGCTGCGCTACGTTCGTTCGAGGGAGACGACCAGCGATTTCGCGCGCGCCGACCGTCAGCGCGCCTTGCTGGTAGCTATAAAATCCAAGATAGTTACTCTGGGCACACTAAGCAACCCGGCGAAAATCTCCAAGCTGCTGAACAGCTTTGGCAATAATGTTCAGACTGACCTGTCGCTGAGCAACGCGCAACGCTTATACCAGATCACCAAAAATATCGGCGAAACCCAAACCACCTCTGTAGGGTTAGACAACGGCACGAACCCTTATGTCGTCACAGGCAATATCAACGGCCAGTCGGTAGTCTTGCCAAAGGCCGGCCTCTTCAAATATGGTGATATCCAGCAATTCGTACGTACTCAGCTCAAAGATCCGTACATAGTTAAAGAACATGCCAAGGTGCTGGTGCTGAACGGCACGCTTCTACCGAATCTGGCAACCAGTAAGGCGGCAGAGCTGGGAACCTACGGATACAACGTGACGGGTGTAGGCAATACGCCGACCCAGGATTGGAGCAAGACGATGCTCGTTGACCTTAGCCACGGCAAGGATAAATATACCAAGCATTACCTGGAACGGCACATGGGCCTGACTGCCTCAACGGTAATGCCTGACAGTACGATACAAACAAATGGCGCCGACTTTGTTATCATAATAGGTAGCGATGAGGCCACTCCTACGCAATCTCAAACCAACTAGCGGTATTTCGTCTTTCTTGCACCTTGGACTGGTGCTGGTGCTGCCGATTGCCGTTTTCGTGCTGGTCCGTCTTAATCTGACGCTTCCGGCGATCGCTATCGTAGTGCTCAGCAAATGGCGGATGTTCGCCGTGCGTCCGCGGTTTTGGGCGGCCAATATCCGGGCAAACGCGGTTGACCTGATGGTCGGGCTCTCAGTAGTGGCCTTTATTACTCATTACGACAGCGTAGGGGTGCAGTTGATGTGGACAGTGCTGTATGCGGTAT
>CAYLML010000054.1:0-5709 GCA_964384985.1 uncultured Candidatus Saccharibacteria bacterium
CCCCCGGCCTGGTGGCAACGGTATACCGTGAAGAGGACCTGGAACAGCTGCCCGGCCATCTGGCGATTGGGCATAACCGCTACTCAACTTCCGGCGGCAATGACGAATGGTACGACCAGCCGTTCCTGGAGCGCAAACATAATATTGCCCTTGGCCATAACGGCAACATCCCCGACACCACCAAACTGGAAGCATTTTTGACGGAACGCGGTGTGAAGCTCGACAAACTGAATGACACTTCGATGATGAGCGCCGCCATTAGCTGCCATATGGACGATGGCCTGACTCTCGTGGAAGCCATCAAGAAGGCTTGGCCCCTGTTCACGGGGGCCTTTTCAATTGTGGCCATGGATAAGGACACGCTGGTCGCTTTTCGCGACGAGTGCGGTATCCGTCCCTTGTCTATCGCGACGATCGATGGCGGCTATGCCGTGGCCAGCGAGACCTGCGCGTTCGATACTATCGGTGCGACGTTCCTGCGCGACGTCCGGCCTGGCGAGATGGTCGCCATTAACGACAAAGGACTTACTTCGCACCAGGTGGCGCAGGAAAACCTCAAGCTGGATATATTCGAGCTGGTGTACTTTGCACGGCCCGACAGCCAGCTGCTGGGCAAACGAGTTGACGGTATCCGCAAAGCCTTCGGCCGGCAGATGGCCAAGGAGTTCCCGATCAAGGCCGATGTCATCGTGCCGGTGCCGGACTCCGGCATTCCGGCGGCGCTCGGCTATTCGCAGTCTAGCGGCATCCCGTTTGAGATGGGGCTTATCAAGAACCGCTATATCCACCGCACGTTTATCCGCCCCACCGCTCAGCTCCGCGAACGCGACCTCAAAATGAAGCTCAACCCGGTGCTCGAAACCCTCAAAGACCAGCGGGTTGTTCTAGTTGACGACTCTATAGTTCGCGGCACCACCATGCGCCACTTGGTTTCGATGGTTTTTGAAGCCGGCGCCCGCGAAGTGCACCTGCTGATCACGTCGCCGCCCGTGCGCTATCCGGATTTCTATGGCATTAACACGCCGAAGCAGTCGGAACTGCTGGCAGCTTATATGACCGAAGACGAAATGCGCGATTACGTCGGTGCTACCAGCCTCGGCTTCCTCTCATACGATGGCATGATTCAAGCGACCGGCCTGCCAAAAGACAATTTTTCAACTTCGCACTTCGATGGCGTGTATCCGATTCCTATCGGCAAGCGAGCCGATGAGATACTCGAGCTCAAACCCGGCCAGACCTTGCCTAAATCAGGCCACACGCCAACCAAACTCGCGACTGCCCGCACCACATGAAACCGCGCATTGCCATCCTGGCTTCGGGCGGGGGGACCACTGCTGAGGCCTTTATCCGCGCCGGCCAGCGCGGCGATATCGACTGCGAAGTCGGCCTGGTGATTTGCAGTCGCAAAAATGCCGGTATATTCAAGCGGATTGCCGATTTAAACGCTGAATTCAGCTTGGATATTGAGTGCCGGCTGATAAACGCGTCCACGAATCCGTCGGCCGAGGGCGAAGATGTCGCGTATGGCCGCCAGACCAAATCCGAAGAAGCCGCCATATTAGACGCCTTGACTGCAGGCAATTTCGACCTGATCGCCCAGATGGGCTACATGAAACACACCGGCGCTCGCATTGTCCGCGCTTTTGGCTGGCGGCCCGAATATACCAGCGTGTACCAGGCTATGCTGGTCAATACCCACCCGGGGTTGCTGCCCCAGACCGAAGGCATGTACGGCGACCAGATCCAGCAGTACGTGCTAGATAACGGCCTGAAGTACGGCGGCCAGAGCCTGCACGTGGTAGCAAACGGCTACGACGACGGCCCGGTCATTGCCGAGCATAAGGTGCCGGTCAAGCCCGGCGACACGGCCGAAACCCTGTTCGCCCGCGTCCAAACAGTCGAGAAGCAATACCTGCCCGGCGACATCGAAGCTTTCATCAAGGACCGCCAGGCCTATAATAAAGAGCATCATGGCAGATAAGGTCTTGGTTATCGGAGGCGGCGGGCGCGAGCAGGCTCTGGCCTGGAAGCTGGCCCAATCGCAAAAAGTCGAAAAGGTCTACTTGGCACCGGGCAACGGCGGCAGCCGCGGCTCAATCGAGAACGTTGACATAAAGTGGACAGACGTCGACGGCCTGCTCGATTTTGCCCTCAAGGAACGAATTGACTTCACGCTGGTCGGCCAGGAAGCCGCATCCGAAGCCGGCGTAGTGGACTCGTTCCAAGAAGCCGGCCTGAAAATCTTCGGCCCCACCAAAGCGGCGGTCAAAATCGAATCATCCAAAGTGCTCGCCAAAGACTTGATGGCCGCCGAAAACATCCCCACCGCCCAGTACAAAACCTTTACCGATTCCGCCTCAGCTCTTGAATACGCCAAAAGCCGGCCGCTGCCGGTCGTTATAAAGGCTGACGGACTGGCCGAGGGCAAAGGCGTAACAGTTTGCCAGACCACCGAAGAAATCGAACAAGCTATCGATACGACCATGGTGCAGAAAAAGTTCGGCGAGGCCGGTGCCAGTGTGGTCGTAGAAGACTTCCTGAAAGGTCAAGAGGTGTCAGTGCACGCTTTATGCGATGGCCAGCGCGCCGTCATCTTCCCCGCTTCGCAGGACCACAAACAAATTAACGATGGCGACGAAGGCCCCAACACCGGCGGCATGGGCGTGATCGCGCCGGTTCCATGGGTCACGATGCGGCATCTGGAATACGTCGACCAGAACATCGTCCAGCCCGCGCTACGCGGCCTGCATAAAAAAGGCGCGGACTTTACCGGTTGCCTCTACCCTGGCCTAATGATCGACGGCGATGACATCAACGTGGTGGAATTCAACGCCCGCTTCGGCGATCCGGAAGCCGAGGTCTACATGCGCCTGCTCGACAGCGACCTATATGATATTTTGACTGCCTGCGCCGACGGCAGCCTGAACCCGGAAGCGGTTGCCTGGAAACAGGGCTTCGCCGTAACAATCGTCGCAGCCTCCGGCGGCTACCCCGGCACGTACAAAAAAGGCCTGCCGATCACCGGCATCGAAGAAGCCGAAAAACTCGATGACATCGTCGTCTTCCACGCCGGCACCGCCATGAAAGACGGCAAACTGGTAACCTATGGCGGCCGCGTCCTGAACGTCACCGCCATCGGCGACACCCTGGAGGCCGCGCTCGAAAAAGCTTATACAGCCATCAAGCTCATACACTTCGACGGTATGCACTACCGCACCGACATCGGCCGCCGGCCACAAAACGAAGGCTAATATAATATATTATGATCAAAGGCATAATTCTCGACGTCGACGGAGTCATTGTCGGTGAGAAAATCGGATATAACTCCCCCTACCCTAACCGCCAAGTCATTGATCGACTGAAATCCATAGAAGCCAGTGGCGTACCGATCAGCCTGTGCACTGCTAAGCCATACTGGGCAATCAGCAAGATCATTCATGATGCTAACCTGCGTAACCTGCACATAGCTGAAGGCGGCGCAGTTATCATTGATCCTTTGGATAATGAAGTACTAGAGCAGCACATTATTGACCCCGATGCAGTGGCTAAGGTCGTCAATGCTTATTTAGAAGCAGGTGCCTATATTGAGATATATTCCTTGGACGAATATTATCTGCAAGGCGACCAACAGAGAGAATTGACCAAAACACATACCCACATTTTGCAGAAAGAGCCTCAAGTCGTTGACTCACTGATAGATCAGGCGGCCAAGACGCCCATAGTTAAAATTATGCCGGTTGCCACGGATGAAGCTGACAAAAAACGACTAACTGAACTTTTTAAACCCTTTGAAGACAGTTTGGCATTGAGTTGGGGCGTTCACCCTATTGCCTTACCACACCAATTCGGCATCATAACCGCCAAAGGTATCTCCAAACAACAGGCTGCATGGAAAATTGCCGAACAGGAAAGGGTGAAGAAGAGCGAATTATTTGGCATAGGTGACAGTACTAGTGACTGGCAATTCATGGAACACTGCGGCTATGCGGCTACCATGGAAAACGGCACCCCAGAACTTAAAAAACTTGCTACTGGCAAACATGCGAACTCTTATGTAGGAGGCCATGTTGACGAGAACGGCATCCTGGCTATATTTGATTATTTTGGGCTCTGATCACTATATTTTGGGAATAATATACCGGTAAGAAAATATGGCAAAAATCAAACAAGTGGCATAGCCGAGCAGTATGCTAACGATGGCTCCGTATGAGCCTAAGAATAGATGGGCACAAGTAACGAAAATAATATTGACCAATGCACCCTGCACCATCGTCTTTGACATTGAGGCCGTAAACTCCTCGCCGTGGGCACGCCCGAAAATAAGTACGACCGCTGAAAACACAGCCGGGAAACTTGCAAACATTCCTCCCCAGAGCGGCCCGAACAACTTGGAGCATGCAACAGCGAGAGCGACAAAACCTCCAGCGAAAGTCGCACGGATGAGTAGCGTTAGTCTACCTCCCTTGACTGATGTCAGCTTACGATGGGGTTGGTGATGGAAGAAACTTATACTGATGATCGAAAGTACAGCAGCAACCATCAGCGATATAAAGATGTCATGTACCTTCAAGCCAACCAGCGGCAGATTTAGGGCAAACCATACTGCGACTGCACCAAAATAAGCTAAGACCAAACCGTATCTAAATAATAGGCTGAATGCAACTAAGAACATCATGCTTGCGGATATGGTTGCCGGCATCACGGAGCTTGCTTCTAAAGCGGCCGCAGAACCTTGTACCCATGCGATAAAAAGGAGACCCATAAGCGCCGTGGACGGTAGGCCTATCAGCAAACCGCCGAGCTTTGATCCAAGACGCTCCGACAAGCGTGACATGCTTGTCACGTATGCGCCGCAAACTAGAAAGGATAAGATGATTCGCAGTATGAAGATTTCGGAAGACATCGGTCTTAGGTATTAAGGATTGATTCCCAGCCTTTGGACTGGATGGCGGCGTCGATTTCCACGACGGCGTCGTGCTGCTTCTTAGCGAAGTCGGTGTATTTTTGGGCGAGTTCGGGGTCTTGGAGGGCCAGGATGCGCACGGCTAATAGCGCGCCGTTCTTAGAGCCGTTTTCCGGCATGGTGGCCAGCGGCACTCCTGACGGCATCTTAATGTTCGACCAAAAGGCCTCGTGGCCGCTGTCTTCGCCCCTGATGGGGATGGCAATGACCGGCAGCGCGGTTTCTGAGGCAGTCATGCCCGGCAGATGAGCCGAACCGCCGGCCCCGGCGATGATCACTTTCAGACCCCGCTCGGCTGCGCCGCGGGCATATTCTGCCATTTCATCGGGGGTACGATGGGCCGATACCACGCGCACTTCGTTCGCGACGCCGAATTCATCCAGCGTCTTGGCGGCCTGGCTCATAACCTCCAGGTCCGAATCCGAGCCCATAATGATGCCGACTAAAGGATTGATCATAGCTTCATTATATATCAATTAATTTTCTGGCCTGCTCCGCCCGTTCGCAGGCCTCTTCAAGCGTGTCGCCGACGGCGGTGATATGTCCCATTTTGCGGTCGATCTTCGTGGGCGATTTGCCGTATAAATGCACGGTAACGCCGGGAATTTTCTGCGCTTCTTCCAGGCCTTTGACCTCTGTCGGGCCATCGCGTTCACCCAGGATGTTGACCATCACGGCCGCCGGGACTTTCATAGCCGTTGGGCCCAGTTTCATGCCTGATATGGCGCGGACGTGCTGCTCGAACT
>CAYLML010000055.1:0-5691 GCA_964384985.1 uncultured Candidatus Saccharibacteria bacterium
ACGTATCGCCCGTGCTGCTGCCGCTCACGGGGACTGTATTCTTGGTCAAGGAAGCGATGGTGGTAGCCGCGGTAGTCGTACCGTCTGACAGTGAGCCGCCGACGATGTAGCTTATCCCTTTTGTAGCACCATTGGTCTCGTAGGGGTTTTCGGGATTCGTTCCGGGAGCGATATACGCTGTCGGGTCAATATGGAAGTGCTGGTAAATCGGCACGCCCGCAGTACCCGCCCAGCCACAGCTGCTGCCAAGTGAAGCATGCGGCTCTAAATCCGGATAGAGCGTAATGTTATAGAGCTGCGCGGTCGAGGGCGCCGTGAAATTTACGAACACCGTTCCCTGATCGTAAGGCTGGCCTGGAGGATTAAGCCCAAAGCCCGTATCGTTATGCACATAATTAGGGTTACCGTTCTCGGGTGGTTCCGTTATGCTAAAGTTATAGCCGCCTACACTGGACGGTATAGATTCAGCGTTCGGGTCTGTATTATCGTTTATAACCTGCACCTGAAGCGTAAACTGGTGGCCCGTAAGAACTGCTCCGGATGGTCCTTGTCCGTCATCTATAACACGCGTGATAGTGCAGCTGGCGTGGTAGCAATGGAATGAATCAGTGTTGTCATAGTACGCATTACTCTGTCCCACGTAAAACCTTTGAACCCGAACAGTAACGTATTGTTCGGTAGCATCATAACCATAGGTATGTTGCTCCCCCCACGCCAGGTTTCCATCAACCCCCGCGGCATTTTTTTGAGTTGGCGATACATTATTATCCGTTCCACTAATAGTCACGTAAGTATATGAGTGCTTGCCACTACCGTTGGTTGCCTTATCATCTGCTACGGTATAGTTGGTACAGCCATTCGGAGGTTTGACGCAACTAGGATGACCAGGACAGCCACAGCCGTTGCACACATGCGTCGACACGGTCACGCACGCGTTACTACTGCTGCCCGAGGCCGGGCTACCTCCCTGCGTATTGCTAAAGCTGATCCTCTGACAGTAGGTTTGACCGTCTTGCGCCCCTCCGGGAATCGTATAGGGAATCGACACACTGAAGTCTCCTGTAGCGTTGCCATTTCGGGCGATGACCGGACCGCTATCGTTCGGGTACTTCCTTATTACGGCCCAACTATATGACGACTGGCTGCTGCTAGTGTTTATATTATGCGTAAAGGTCACCTGCTGCCCCGGCGCCGCCGACACATTCTGCCCCGGTCCCTCGCCAGTGGTATTGTTCTTCACGTTCGAATTAGCGTTCGTGTTCCAAGTATTCGGGGTCCAAATTAATTGGACGTCAACGTTGCCGCCATTATTCACAACGACCGGTTTAAAACCAGGGCTGCTGTTATCATTATCTGTTAATTTTTGCCCCTGGTAGTACACGGCCCACTTCCCCGTCGCGTCTGTCTGGCCTGCCGGAGGATTAACATGGGTTATATAATAGTTAAACTGACTCGCAGTCCCGTTCCCTTTCCCGTCGTCACAATTCACGACGTAGCCGTTACCGTCCTGGCCGTCAATGCCGGGACCGATTTCGTCCCAGCCATTGCATTGATAGCCGCCGTCGCCGGTAAGAGGCTCGCCGGTCTGGAATACCCGTGATTGAACCGGAGGGACGGTTGAATCATATTGTTTAAGATTCTTGTCGTATTTATATATTTGCGCAACAGGCTGTCCGGTAGAAGTATAAGCACTAAGCGTGTAGTTTACGTTGATCGGGTTATTGTTACTATCATTGGCATAAACGGTTATCGAGGCCATCTGATTTTGAAACCCGCCTACTCCGGCGTTACCCCAAGTGATCGGCGGGTTATTGGGCGGCGTACCACAGCCTGCGGCATTCAAAGCCGCCGCGTGCCCACCCGAAAGGACTGAAAGGAATAGGAAGCCGCCGGTCAGCAATAAAAGCGGGGCAACCAGCTTAAGTATAAATTTAGACATATACCTTATACCCCAGCTGCTTCTTCGCTTGGTCCAGCTCCTGCTGGAACGTCATACCATTTCCGCCACCAGACTTGCTATCCAGCTGTACTACCAAGAAATACGATTCGGCAGTGCTCTTGGGATTAGAAGTCGAATCAGCCGCTCTGACTACGAACGGCGAGGTAAGCTGGCCGGGCTTGATACTCTGTATCTTGCTCTTTATGGAATCAGCCGCCAGCGGTCCGATCTGGCGAAGCGGGCCGTCGAACGCTTGTGAGTGCGGCAATGACGGATATCCCTTTTCGCCCACCACAGGGTCGTTCTGTTCCATTTGTATCGCCTGGTCGAAGGTGATTGTTTTAGCTTTGATCTGATTATACAAATTGGTTATAAAATCCTGGGCGTATTTTTTGTCCGCGGCGATAGCCGTGGCGTTGCCAATGTTAGGGTTGGCGGCCTTCTGCTGTGCCATTAAGCCCGACTGGTATTGCACATTCCGGCTAAAATTCGCGATCAGCAGCTTGCCCTTGTAAGACCCCTGGTTATTGACGTTTAGCTTCGTAAAGTATACCTGGTTGACCAAATTCTGGTACGCGTAGGGATTTTGCTGCTTGAACAGAGCAGCATGCGTGACATCCGCGGCTTCAATGTCGCTTTGGCTGACGGAAACATGGTATTGCTTGGCCATCGCCTGAGTAAGATATTTATCAGCCAGTACGGTGGCCGCCTGCCGGTCCGTAATTGAGGTGTTGCCGTTCTTAATGTTATCTATGTCTTTTTTATAGATCTTATGGCCGTTCGCCTGGGCGTACACCTTTGGGCCGGGTTTAGCCACATGTGTCACAATCAAAGCCAAGATAACGGCAGCCACAACCAAAGCAAAGGCAAACAAGAGGGTCTTTTTCCGCGGGCGCCCCTTACGCAACTCCCGGCCGCCACTGCCGACCTTCACTTGGGAGGCTGAACTACTTCCCTCAATATTAGAATTTTTATTAGCCACCATGCTGCGTCATGTTATATCCTGACTAAAAGTATAAAGCACTAGCTTTATAGCGCAAGCCCTCGCTTGAAAATCAATCCGGGGCTACGCGCGGTATCTAACCCTCTTGCGGAGTCGTTACTGGATAATCGGCGATATTAGTACCGACAATGTCATCCGTCCGTATGTCTTGATCTTGCAAACGCAGCCTCCAGCGGAGTTTATCACCTGGCCTGTAGTATAGTTTATGCAAGCGGAAAGTATTAACGCTCGAGAGGCCGCCTGGACCAGCCAGATTATTACCAAATGGAGAAGTATTCCAGCCAGAGCCACTCTCGTTAAGCCAGCCCTGCCCAGGATGCTTAATCTGCGCTTGCAGAGAGACGATGCGCAACCAATGCTTATCACACTCCGAAGGCAAAACATTGTCGAGGTGAAACTTAATGTCGATACTCTGGTTCACCTTGCCGGGATGCCTGATCCTGCTGTACTTTATATCCGGCTGAGTCAGGATAGACTGCTTGCATTCAGCTTCCAGGTTGCCACTGGTGCTAGCCTCCGCTAAGGCAGCCGGGGCTTCAGTCAAAGCCAAACCGCCTGCGACCGCGGCCACCGTAGCGACAGCTTTGCCAAACCTGGTGCGTCGGAGCGCCAACAGAGCTTTCATACTCAGTCCGGCTTCCTGGCCATTGTCCGCCGGCTGAATTTCGCTGACGCTTGCTTCTTGCCCGCCGGTATCCGTCCGCGCTTCATCGGACGGCCTCTGGACGGAGCCTATCAACTTTCTTATATAGGCGTTCGCGGCCTCGGTATCGCCGCCTACTACTTGGATACCGCCAAATATCTCCGCGGGGTCACCGACTAACGTATAAGGAACGAACCTCTCTCCCTCCTGACCGTAGCTGTTCGTGGCATCTTCGGCTTCAGCGAAGCGCTGAAGCACGGCTTCGGCGCTAGCTCCGACGGCCATTATGCTGGCGACAGGCATAGGGTGCGTTTCGGCGACGTAACCGTCGCCCATGAGATCTATAACGAGCGCAGACCGCAAGTCCGGGTCCTGAGCGGGCTCCATAAGGTCACCTGACATAATCGTGTCTGGTTCTGGCTTTGCCTCTACCAAATTCATGCGAGCTCCTCAAATGCTTACTTTCATACTAGTTTATACCACGTACTTTAGTAAAGGTCAAGCACCGAGTTAACAAGAATTTAATATTTCCAGTGGAATTTAATGCATCGCGACGGCTTCGCCGTGGCTGGGGTCGCTCTTGGCCTTCTGCTGCTTGATGACAAAGGTCGCTATTAAGGCGGCTACTATGCCGAATGTCGAAGCTATCAAATAGCCGTCGTGGAACCCGTGCACTGTCGCTTTTGCCAGCTCCATATGCGTGGGCGGCTCCAGCAGGTTGAGGTTGTGCAGGAAGCGCGTGGTGCTGGAGGTGGCGATGCCGGTCAATACGGCCAAGCCTAGCGCGCCGCCTACTTGCTGCGAAGTATTGAGGAGCCCGGAGGCCAGGCCCGCTTCGTGGTGCGGAACCCCGGATGTGCCGGCGATGGTCGCGCTGACAAACGTCGCGCCCATACCAAGGCCAAGCAGAATCATGCCGGGCGCCACGTTTCCCCAGTACGTACCGTTAACCGGAATGTGCGAAACCCAGAACAGCCCGGCCGAAACCACCAGCGGCGCCACCATTAAAATAGGCTTGTAGCCGATCTTCTGGATGACCCGCGGTACGTTCGTGGCCGTAATGGCGATGGCTACCGGCACGACCAAGAAGCTAACACCGGTCTTTACAGGTGTGTAGCCGAGGATTTCCTGCAGATACAGGGTCGTGAAGAAAAAGACTGAGAACAGCCCGGAAGCCATACAGAGCATGAGCAAATCTGCTCCCAACAGGTTCCGGATCCTGAAAATCCTCATCGGCACCAGCGGATGCTCGACGCGGTTTTCGTTGCGGACAAATTCGATCAGCGCCACAAGCGCGATGCCGAAGAACAGCAGCGGCGTGTGGGAGGTCCAGCCGTCGGTGGGCGCCTTGACTAGCGCGTACACCAGCGACATCAGACCACCGGTTACCAATATGGCGCCGGGCAGGTCCAGCTGGTTGTGCTCAAGCGTAGATTCGTGGCGATCCAGGATTTGCAGAGCCGTAAATATGACGAATATGCCTACCGGCACGTTGACGAAAAAGTTCCAGCGCCAGGTCAGGTACTGGGTAATAATACCGCCGGCCAGTACGCCTACGGCCGCGCCGCCTGAAGCTACCGCGCCCCAGACGCTGAGCGCCACGTTGCGCTCGTGCCCCTCCTTATAAGTGACCAGTATAATCGACAGTGCCGCGGGTGACATAAACGCGCCGGCCAGGCCTTGGATACCCCTGAAGGCTATGATCATTCCGCCGGATTGGGCCAAACCGTCAGCCAATGAGGCCAGCGTAAAGAGTACGACCCCGGCCAAAAACGTCCGGCGCCGGCCGAACAAGTCGGCCATGCGGCCACCGAGCAGCAGGAAGCCGCCGAAAGTCAGTGAATACATCGTGACGATCCACTGCAGGCTGGTCGCGTTCATGTGGAAGGCTTTTTGGATAGCCGGCAGCGCGACGTTGACGATCGATACGTCTAGTACCACCATGAACTGCGCCAAAGCGAGTAATACTAATATGAACCAGTGGTTTGCCTGTTTGCCGGATTGCTTTGGCTGTGCTGTTTTCGCCACGTCCTGTCCCTCCGTTTTACGGTTTTCTCACTATACTTTGTAAATTATAAGGACTCGGTCGTTTTTTACAAAATGAAA
>CAYLML010000056.1:0-5553 GCA_964384985.1 uncultured Candidatus Saccharibacteria bacterium
AAGTAGCGGATTACGACGATCGCCTGTTCTACATCGCGGGCTCTCACAATATGGTGAACGGCTTGCGCGATGCTCTGCGTGCCCTCGGAGTCAGAAACACGCAAATCAAGGTTGACTTCTTCCCCGGATATAATTGAGTTGAGCGTGGTACGGGAGTATGCGGCTGCTTACCGCGAGTATTTGGCAACGGCCAAGCCGAAACGGGAGTCATCCGGGCCGGTAAAACCCTGGTGCACCAGCTGCCTGGACAGGTCATGGTAAATAACGGGACCCGGTCCAAAAGTGTAGACCGATTCGCCGCCACTACCGTCCCCGTCCTCGATCCTCAGGCCCGAAACCCCCGTAAGATTGGCCACGGCGACTATATCTACCAAGCCCGTCTTATCCCTGTGACGATCCCCACGACCGTCCTTTTCCATTTCCAACAGGTCTATCTGCGCCGCTTCTCCTGAAGCCGCAGGCGCTATGTCGCGCCCTAAGATGCGCGCGCCTTCCTGGATTGCCTCTATGATAGTGGTATAGGCTTTTTCCCTTGTGGGATTCGGAGGCCTCAAACGCGCCGTGTAAGACCTGACGCCGCGAGGTTTACTTTTAATAAGACCCTTTCGGATTTCTGCCAATGCTTGTTCGCCTAGATAAGGACCATACAATTCCGCAATACCCACATGGCCTACGCGTGTGAATTGCTCGCGGGCTGCCTCGGGGTTAGAACTAGAAATAAGCTCGGCTGGTACAGGACTGGGCATTTTTATATAATAATCTAATTATCAACTCTTGTCAAGAAACAGAGGATTCAAGTCCGGCCAAAAAACCGTCGAACAGCCTCATTAATTCGCGCAAATCAGATCCGGGAGACTCAAGGACGGTTTCATCTATTGACCGGATCGGCAGTATCTTAATCGAAGTGCCAGTCAGGAATAAATTGTCATATTGGCCAACGTCTTGCGGCTTGATTTCCCGCTCCTTAACGCTGAAGCCGTTATCGCCAGCTACTTTTAAAACGTTCTGACGCGTAACACCCAGTAGGATATCGGATTCGGGAGGGCTGAAAATGGTGCGGTTTTTCAGCGCGAAAAAGTTGGTGCTGGTACCTTCGATAATGCAGCCGCGCCGATTCACTAGCAAGGCATCATGCGCGCCAGCTGCCTTGGCGTCGCGGTATGCCAGATAGCTGGGCAGCATGTTAAGGGTTTTGGCATGCGGAAAGAGGCGCTCTATGTTTTTAGTGATGGTGTGGACGCCTTGACTGTAGAGCTTGCGGTCGGGGAATAACGGGTTAAGGCACAATATGTTCAAAACCGCGTCGTCCCGGCTTTTGCTGCCTATAAGCAGCACTTTGAGATTGCAGTTTACAGCATCGTTGCCGGCTATCAGTTCTTTGGCGCTTTTTTCGACGATGGCTTTGGAAAAAGTATGGTCAAGCCCGATAATCCGCGCGGACGCCATAAGACGCCGGCAGTGCTCTTCTAGAAAAAGCGCTTTGTTTTTCAGTACGCGGATTGTTTCGTATACCCCGAACCCGTAGGCGTAAGCGATGTTGTCGAGCGGTACTACGGCCTCCGAAGCCGGCAGGAGCTTGCCATTCCGCGAAAAATATTTATAGGCCATAGACAAATGATTGATCCTTCATTTATATATAGTACGCTATAATAACGCTGGCCGTTATGGCACCTTGGCGGAGTAGTTACGCAGCGGTCTGCAAAACCGTTTACATGGGTGCAAATCCCGTAGGTGCCTCCATTTATCTGTTCATCGGGGCGAGTGGCGGAATTGGTATACGCGACGGACTTAAAATCCGTTGGTCGTTAAGACCTTGTGGGTTCAAGTCCCACCTCGCCCACCACTGATCACTTTTTGTTTGGCAAACGGTAACGCTTATGTATAATCGGTTGAGTAAGCTAGTATCACTTAGTAACTGCCGTTAAGGAGAGCAGCCAGCATTATGGAACCTAACTCTCCGGACATACCCCCGACCACACCTCCGGAACCGCCAACCAGTCCGCTGCCTGATGACTCGCCTGCCATCACGCCGCCTCCGACTCCATCAGTTCCGACCCCGCCAAGCACTCCATCGCCTATTTCAATGCCTTTGACCCCGGCTCCTCCTAGCGTGCCCGAACTAAGGCCGGAGCCCGTGTCTCCACCTGTTTCGCCGGGTATCTCGCAGACCTTTACCCCGACTAACCGACCAGCTCCGCCCCCGCCGCCGTTTTCGCCCTCCTCGCATAACCCGGCTGGCAGTCCGCCCCCGCCCGTTCCGACTCCGACTACTCCTTCTACTATGCCTACGCCATCTGTATTACCAACCAATACCGTCGGTGCCCAGCCTTCCGTAATGGTAGGTGACGGAGGCATGCCCGCCGCGCCCGATACCGGCAAAGTTTTTACTGCCACGGCTCCGTCGGCTGCCGCATCCAAATCCCGTCTGCGGCTGCCAGGCAAGAGGATCTTAATCCCGGCAATCGCCGTTTTTGTGGTGCTGGTCGGCGCCGCGACGTACTATTTCGGCTATTACGCTAATCCGTCCGTCATCTATAGCCAGTCCTTGAAAAATACAGGCAAGGGCTACGATAACCTGGTCACGTATGCTGACCAGCGTTCTAAAATCGCTAACCAATCTTATGCCGGTTCAGGTTCATATCAGTTCAAGACATCCGGTTATTCAACAGATGGAAAGATAGGCCTCCAGGAAGGCGGCGGAAATTCTGATCTGACCTTTGATGTCGGACTTGCGGCTGCACGGCTAAATGCCGATATACGCACGATTAAAAGTACCGGAGCTACGCCGGACATATACATGAAGTTTGGCGGCATCCAAGGTCTGGGTACGCTTATGGGCGCGCCAGAACTCGACCCGGAATTTGCCAAGTTAAACGACAATTGGATCGTGATCGACCACACTCTTGTCGATAACCTTAACGCCGAATCGGGGCAGAGCAGCAGCTCGTCTTCACCTACGCAGGCCCAGGTTATAGATGAAGCGCGGGCTTTTGGCCGGGTAAACCAGCAGTACCTGTTCTCAACCGCTAAGGACAAAGCGGTCACCAAAGTCGTGAAAAAGTACGGCACTGAAACCATTGACGGGCACAAAACGTACCATTACCAGATCGTCCTTCAGAAAGACAATGTCAAGAAATATATCTTAGCGCAGCGCGACGCGCTGAAAGCCAGCAAGTTGAATGATTGGCTGGATCAAAACGACTATGCCACGAGTGTGTACTCCTCGTTTACCGACGCGGCGAATTCGGCGAATGAAATTAAGAGCAGCGATACCTATGACATATGGATGGACGTGAGCCACCGCGTACTGTACAAAGTCCGCTTCAGCGACAAGCAAAACCCCGCGGACAATTACGTGGATGTCGGCTTGAATTACAAAGGAGGCAGCGATTATCCATTCTTCATCGCCGGCCAGTCTAAAGACGGATCAAGCGGCAGCACGACAAACTATTCTTTTACTACCGATTTGAATACGAAAACGAACGCTACCAACTTAACATTTAATGTCCGGCAAGGCGGCTCGGATGGCGGCACGGCTTCCGCTAACTTCGCTTTCAAACCAAGCGCGACAGCTATAACCATCGATAAACCCGCCAACGCCATACCGCTCAGCCAGGTATTGAGCGATTTAGGTCTGGGAGACCTATTTACCAGCGCGGCGTCCGGCGCGGACAGCGCCGCTTCTTCAGCCAGTACTTTGCAGCAGCAGCTGCAGACTGCTAACCGGCTTCCGGCTAAAAGCAGCAGCGTGTCCCTGCAATCGGCCGAGAAAGCCTTACTCAAAAGCTTGCTTAACAGGTAGCGTAAGCGTTATCGCCGCTGCGGCGGTTGACTTGCTATACTTGAAGTACAGTGAATATCGTCGTCAACAAGCTGTTAGCGAATTACACGTTGTCAGGTAAAGGCAGGCTGATCCTGCTACTGCATGGTTGGGGCGACAGCTCCAGGGGTCTTGTCGGATTACAGCGGGAGCTGGCCGGCGCCTACATGGTCTTGTCGGTTGACCTGCCGGGATTCGGCGGCAGCGAGGCGCCAGGCAAAGCTTGGAACCTGGACGATTACGCCGCTTTTCTGTGTGACCTGCTAGATAAGCTTAAATTGCAGCAGCCGTATGCCGTAATCGGCCATAGCAATGGCGGCGCCTTGGCTATACGGGCCCTCTCCCTCGGGTTTCTTGATACGGATAAGCTGGTGCTGCTGGCAGCCTCTGGCGTACGTAATGGCGGGGCGGGCAAACGCGTGGCCCTGAAGACCTTGGCCAAGACCGGCAAAGCGGCCACGGCGTGGATGCCCGAACGGTATCGCAGCGGGTTGCGCCGAGGCCTGTATAAAACAGCTGGTTCCGATATGCTGGTCGCGCCGCACATGCAAGAAACGTTCAAGCGCGTGGTCCGGCAAGACGTGCGGGCGGATGCGGCGGCTATCACCAAACCCACCTTGTTGATTTATGCCACGGAGGATAAAGCCGTTCCGCTGGAAGATGGCCGTGTATACCACCGGGCTATCAGAGGTTCGCGCCTGGAAACCGTGCCCGGCGGACACTTCGTGCACATAGAACAGCCGGGCAAAGTTACTAAGATGATCGAGGACTTCTTGCAATGATGCGCGACGTTTTCAGCTTATATGGGCCGGGCTACCCGAAAGCACTGGTCTACATGCTCCAAAGTACTGAATACCGGGTCGGACCGTATCTCGCATGGCTGGCCCGGACTAAAGACTTCAGCCGTGTCATGCACCGGCGAACCTTGGAGTCGACCCGGCCTGCTCGTCTGCTTTTGATGGCGCTGAGACTTGGTATGCTGCTTCAGATTGCCGCCGGCTTACTGCTTATTGTCTCAGGGATCTGGCATGATCTGACTGGCGGCGTAGCGTTCGGGGCGATTCTGGTTATTACCTACCCGTTCGTGTGGGCTTATTTGGCTGTAGTGCCCCTGGTTATGGGGCGCGAGCTTAGCACTCGTCCGAAGGAGCGGCGGCTTATCAACCGCTCGGAAGCAATTTTTGCCGGGCATGCGGGTGTCAGGATCGCCGTAACCGGCAGCTATGGTAAAACGACCATGAAGGAACTGCTGCTAACAGTCCTGAGCGAGGGGCTGAAGGTAGCGGCAACGCCGGCCAACAAAAACGTCAGCGTCAGTCATGCCCGTTTCGCGGCCACCTTGTCCGGTGATGAAGATGTGCTGGTTATCGAGTACGGCGAAGGCGAACCGGGCGATGTCGCCCGGTTCGCGCGCTCCACCCACCCCACGCATGCTGTGATCACCGGCCTGGCGGCCGCCCACCTCGACCAGTACAAAACAGTGCAGGCGGCCGGCGAAGATATTTTCTCGGTTGCCGATTATCTGAAAGGTGAAAACGTCTACGTCAATGACGAGCCGGCGGCCGTCGAACCTTTCCTTAAAAAGTCATACCATACATTTGACGAGGAAGGCGCGCTGGGCTGGAAGGCATCACAAATAAAAACCGGGCTGGACGGCACTTCGTTTACGCTCAAAAAGGGCACAAAATCCCTTAAGCTTAAAACAGGCCTGGTCGGCCGGCACGAAGTCGGCT
>CAYLML010000057.1:0-5443 GCA_964384985.1 uncultured Candidatus Saccharibacteria bacterium
ACAATAGAAACGTAATAAATAAAGGTAGCGCGGCACTTTCGCTGTAAAGAGTGTGAGCATAATAAACAAATGGCCCCCAGAAGATAACCAATAGGGCAACAGAAATCGCCAGCCATTTTTGTCCCGTGTGACGCTTTACAAGTAGATACATTAAAGGCGCAGATAAAATCGAGAGAAGCGCCATTATTATTTGAGTCGCGATAAAGTTATCGAAGGTTATGAAACGGACCAAACCAAGAAGGGCGACATAACCCAGCGTACGTTGGGCATTGAATTCGTAGCTACCGTGAATTAAGTCGCCTGCCAGATTGTAGTATTGCAGTTCATCAGGATCTAGCGTCGAAGGCTCCGAATGCAGCCCTAGCAGGAAGGTTGCTCCTAGGCATATCACCGCTGCCAGCGCGGTCAGGGTTAGAAAAAAATGATCTGTACGTTCAGGCTTAGAGCTGGTCAATGAAGGCATTCGCGACCCCAAAAGCCTTTCGAAGAATTGACGACGCTAATCGCTAACTTGCTTCCGGGTATCACAGCAATAGTCAAATCGGTTGAACTTTATTGCGTAAGAAAAGTAGATCGAAACGCCTCTACCGTAAACTCTCGGTTAAATCTTCGTCTCCGGATGGCCAACATTCGGCTTCGTGGCACTTAGTCTTTTCGCCATTCCCGACGTCACACAGACACAGAATTCGTGGCCCGACGCGTTGACGAGCAACGCAGATGTCCACCAAGAACAGCAAGCCTCAAGGCGAAAACCTAAGTGAGGCCGAAACGACCTTTAGCGCGAAGAATTGGCACCGGCGATCGCCGAAATACCGCCCAGTCAATTTGAGATACTCAATCATTAATAGCCATAATAATCGTCTGTCTTGTCAGTCGCTTTATTTACGACGACACGGACCACAGGGGTCGCTCGCAGATGCTTCTGGCACTCCTTGAGGTCAGCAATCGAAGTGCTTCCTACCCCCGCGACAAGCACTACGGCATCCATTCGCGGCAGAACCGATATTACATCATCACCGACCAACATCGGCGGCATGTCGAAGATCACGATACGGGAGCGGAATTCTCGCTTGATGGTTTGCAGCAGCGTGTTCATCGTCTGAGAGGCCATCCATTCGGATGATCCCGACCTGCAGACTTCTCCCGGCAAGACAAGCAGCTTGCTCTTGTCGATGCAGGCCTGGACAATCCGGCTCGATAGCGATGCGCGGCCGTCAAGAATGCTGAGAAGACCCTCCTGGCGATTTATTCCAAGATACTCGGAGACTTTCGGTTTCTGCATATCCAGATCGACCAACAGCACCGATCTTTCCGCCATTCGTGCGATACTCAGCGCGAGATTGCAGGCCGTCACCGTCTTTCCGCACCCGGCGGTGGGCGATGTGACCGCCAGGAACTGCCAGCTGCTCTTGTCCATTACCTGGAGGACCTGGGTCCGCAGCATGTCGTAATAGCGACCATTACTGTTGGCACTCGCGTAGGCAACGATCCGGTTCGATTCCAGATGGTCGGAGTTCAGTTCCAGGTCCCTGATTTGCGAATCGAGACCCGCGGGGCCAAGGCCCGGCTTCCCATAAGGGTTCGGTGCATGTCCCTGCTCCGGAATGGTGGCGGCCCTGGCAAGGTCGACTGCCTGTCTGATCGAGTCCACGCTCTCCCTCCAAATTCAAGATCTAGCGAAACAATCCGACGCGCAGTTTAGCAATGATCAGGTCCGGTGGCGGCAAAATAAAGTACGCAGCGACTATGCCGGTGATTAGTACGCCGAGCAAACCAAGCCCAACCAACAGCCTCTTTTGCCTTACGCGGCGAAGTTCCGCTTTTGTCGTGATGTAGGGAATCGACATGACAAGCTGACTGTCAACGAGCGCGAAGACGTCCGTGCTACGGCGGATGGCTTTGTCGGTCATTTCAGCCAGAAATGCGAGCCCGCCGCCCGCACCCAACGCCAGCAGAAGGACAAGGCCAGCGAGTTTTGGCCGCTTCGGGCTGACCGGATCTCGCGGAATCGTCGGCGATTCAATGACCTCCAGCTTTTCCGACTGCTGATCCTTCTCGAGAGTTTCGCCGACGCGCGCCGCGGCCAGTTTTGTCGTCGCGACCTCCAGATCTTTCTGAAGGGCTGCTTGCTGGGCCTCCAGCACGTCCAGTCCCACGGGAGCGTCCGGTCCGGCCTGTGGAACCGGCGACGCCACGATCTTTTGCAGCGCCTCGATCTGACGCTTCATTGCCTGCATAAGTGGGTGTTTTTCCGAATAAAGTGCGTTCTTCTGGATATAATCAGATTTGAGTTGGCTCAGTTGTGCAGCCGTTTGATCAGGAGCAGTCGGCGAACCAGGCCTCGATTGTTTGGCCTTGATATCCGCTATTTTTGCATCGAGGGCGGAATTCTGTGCCTGCAACTTTTCGACTTCGCGCAGCAGGAATTTCGTCGTATCGGTTGCCCGGCTGGTCCGGTCACGGAGATCCTCGCTGAGCATCCGGGTTACGAGTTCATTGGCTACTCGCGTTGCGGTCGCCGGGTCGGAATGCTCAAATCCAACCGAAAATACGATAGTGGGGTTGTCGATTGCCGACCGCGATTTCTGTTTGAAGTCCAATTTCAGATCGACAGGAGCAATGACGGTGCTCTTCTTCATCAATTCCACGAGTTCGGTCGGCGACATCAGTGATTTCCGCTCCGGAAACAACTGATACTTGTCGATGATGGCCAACAAATTGTCCCGCGTCATCGTTCGCTGTTCGATGACCTGGATGCGCTCCTGCGCCGCGCTGGTAACGGTCGGGCGGACCAATTCTGTCGGGATCTGTTGCGACTGAACGAGAATTCTGCCTTCCGAGAGGTAGGTTGCCGGCCATAAATAAACCGCCACTTCGCCGGCCGACGCGATCAGCACGAATGGAACAAGAAAGTAGAGCCAGCGCCGCTTGACCAGTTCCCAATAAAAGCCGGGGCGAAGCAAGTAGCCCAGGTCAGCCGCCGGGGATTGCTCTTCAAAATTTACCTTCTGCAGCATTGATGATCCCGGTCGATTGTTGTTTAGGCGAGCAGGGAATATACCACAAGGGCGCGTTTGAGCAGGAACTTGCGACCCGACACTATCATGAAAACGTGGGCCGAAATCGTGACCGCGGGGTTTCTCCTAGCTCTTCGTTAATGCCAGGAACCCGCAGTTGGTGAACCCTCCTTTGTCAGGAACTTGTTCCTAGAACTCGATAAAGGGGAGACGATGAACGTCAATACATCAGGCCCGATCGATGTTATGTTGGCCCGCGATCTAGGAATTTGAATGTACGAAGCCTTTTACCAGTTGCGGGAAAAGCCGTTCTCGATTCTGCCCGATCCCGATTTAATCTATTGGGGCCGAATGCATACCATGGCTTTTACCATGCTGGAATTCGGCATGATGAACAACGCCGGGTTCACCGTCATCACCGGCGAAATTGGATCTGGAAAAACCACGCTGGTCCGCCACCTGCTCAAAAGGATTGACACCAGCATCACCGCCGGCCTGATTTCCAACTCCCCGCAGGATCGCGAGGAGCTGCTGCAATGGATCCTGATGTCCTTCCAGCAGCCTTTTGACGGTACCTACCCTACTCTATTCAAACGATTACAAGACTTCCTGTACGGTCAATACGCCGGCGGTCGGCGGGCCATGCTGATCATCGACGAGGCGCAGAATCTGGGTTCCGAGGCGCTCGAACACCTGCGCATGCTGTCAAATATTAACGCCGACAAATATCAAATTCTGCAGCTCATCCTGGTGGGCCAACCGCAACTGCGTGATTTATTGCTGGCACCGCAACTGCGTCAGTTCGCGCAGCGCATTTCCTCCGATTTTCATTTGAGACCTCTGAGCGAGGACGACGTCGCCCGCTATATTGACTTCCGCCTGCGGGCCGTCGGCGCCAAGCGGCCCCTGTTCACGGTGGAGGCCTGCACCGCGATTGCCAAAGCAAGTGGCGGCATTCCACGCATGATCAACATTCTTTGCGATACCGCACTGGTTTACGGGTTTGCCGGCGGGAGCAACGCTATTTCCGCCAAACTGGTCGGAGAGGTTATTGCAGATAAGCAACAGTACAGCATTTTTCCGATCAAGCATGTGGTCGCATCCCGCTAACCATTTGTAATACCTCGAATTTCGTTTTAACAGTTATACCCGGCGGATTGAGACAGCCCAGACCCTTGTGTAAGACCATTAGCGGCGGCTAGCTGGCGAGCGCTGCGTGAACGAAAAAGGGGATTAAAATGCGCTTCTTGATTGTCATTCTCTGCCTTTGGATTTCGGCATCTCTGGCGAGTGCGAAGACCCTTAAACCTGGCGACAGCTTGAACGTTTCGGTGCTGCAGGATCCCAAGCTTGATAGGACGGTGATCGTCGACCCGACCGGACATATCGCCTTTCCACTGGCGGGCCATATTCGCGCCGAGGGACTTTCGGCGCAGGCGCTCGAGGGCATCATTAAATCGAAGCTCGCCAGCAATTACAAAGATGACGATTTGGTTGTAACGGTCGGCTTGGCGAATTCATCGACGCCCGAGGACGACCTCAAGCCGAAGATTTTCATTACGGGCGAAATTGCCAGGCCCGGCTCGTTCGTCGTGCGCCAAAAGACAACCCTGATGCAGGCCATCGCGCTTGCCGGCGGGCTTGGACCCTACGCAGCGAAAGGCCGGATCCAGGTTCGGCGGCGCGACGCTGGCGGAGAGCAGATTTTCCCCTTCGACTATCGGGCCTATCTGGCGGGCAATGATATCGAAGGCAACATCACGTTACGCGCCGGCGACGTGATCGTGGTTCCAGAACGAGGGCTGTTCGAATAGTTTAGCGGCTGGGGATGGATTAGCGGCGAATGTCCGTAAAGATAAAAATCTTCGCGGGCTTCCTGTGCTTGGTTCTGGCACCTTCGTCGGCTTTAGCCGTCGACTGGTCGTTGAGATCTACGCAAAGCGAGAGCGTCGAGCTCAACGACAACCAGTTCTTGAAGACCATGCTGGCTGGTGGATCGCTGGGCTCCTACACGACGATCACCGCCAACGCCGAAGCGAGAACACCGATCTCGCGGTTCAATTTCGACAGCGATGTCAGCTACAGGAAATACTGGGGACCCGGCACCGAGGGCGTGCGTCAGACCGAATTCCTTTCGGATGGATTTAGGGCCCACTACGAGACGATTGGCAAGGACTCCAGCGATCGGAACTATGTCGAAGCCTCTCTCAGGCAATCCACTACCGCGGAAGCCATCCTGAGCGACCTTGGCATTCAAACCAGCGTGCTGGGGACACTCAACGTATCGACGATCAGGGGTGGCGTCGAGCGCGCCGTTACCTATAACGATTTCGTCACGGTATCGGCCCGCTCCAGCTATTCAAATAACGACCCTCCGGGTGCAACCACCGCTTTCTCAGACAGCAGCGCTGCGGGAACCTGGCGAC
>CAYLML010000058.1:0-5312 GCA_964384985.1 uncultured Candidatus Saccharibacteria bacterium
GCATGAACCAGGCAGACGACATACTACACAAATTGTTCATGGAGCACAGCCGTCAATCATTATACGAGCGTGGCGACATGATAATCAGGGCGGGTGACACTCCTTCCGGCTTATATTTCATTATCGACGGCTGGGTAAAGGTCTACAGCCTCTGCGAAAACGGCGAGTCGAATATTATTATGAGTTTGAGCGCCGGGGATATATTCCCTTTGGAGTGGGCCGTAACGGGAGTGCCGCGCGACGTAAGCTTTACGGCATTAGGCGCCACGAAAGTCCTGCGCATATCGCGCGACCAGTTCATGCTAAGCCTGAAGGCGAACCTGCAAGTTTCCCGTGCGGCCGTATACAAAATGACCGACTATTTCTATCGCCTGAGCGATGAGCTGGAGCACCTGCCGTACAGGAGCGCTCGTGAGCGTGTGGCATTCCGCCTGGCAACGCTGGCCAGCCATTTCGGCAAAGCCAGGGCCGGGGAGGTGTCACTTGAGCTGCGCGTACCCAATGAATATATCGCGCGTTCCAGCAATATGACCCGCGAAACCGCGAGCAGAGAGATAAGCTGGCTGACAAGAAAGGGTATCATAGAGCATAGCAACGGTTACATAATTATTAAAAACTTACCGGCACTGAAAAAAGAGGTAGGCAAAAGTTACCAGCTGCTTACGCAGTAAATTACATCTGATAACAGTTATCTGACCTAGACCCTCATGCAGCCGTCCGATACCTGATTCTGGATGGCTGTGTATAACTTTTTAATAACTATTTAACAATTTAATTATTAAATTATCCTGTATTCAGAGAAACTGCCATATGAAGCTACTGTGCATAGAAGATAACGCCGATCTCGTTGAAAGCCTGCGCCATATCCTGGCTGCCGGTTCGAGTATCGTCAGCGCCTCAAGCGGCAACGAGGGGCTCAAGCTGGCCGAAAAAAGACATTATGACGCGGTTATATTGGATCTGGGACTGCCGGATATGTCGGGGCTGGACGTCTGCATTGAATTGCGCCGGGCCGATTTGAAGATACCTATACTGGTGCTATCCGGTTCCAAAGATTCCGACACCAAAGTTACCCTGTTTAAGGCAGGGGCCGACGACTACATGACCAAGCCCTTCACGATCGCCGAGCTGCGAGCCCGGCTTTTCTCGCTGTTAAAACGGGCCAACTTTGACGGTGAACGGGAGGACTTTTACGTCTTAAAGGTCGGCAGCCTGATCCTTGATCCGCTACGCAGACACGTGACTAGATCGGGGAAGCCGATCAGTTTGCGCCGCAAGGAGTTCGATATTTTGGAATACCTGATGCGCAACCGGGACAAGATCGTTACCAGGTCAATGATCATGGACAATGTCTGGGAATCTGACAGCTCTTCATGGGACAGCACGATCAATGTGCACATTAAACGAGTACGCGACAAAGTCGACCGCCCCTACAAACGCAAGCTCATAAAGACAGCTTACGGTTTGGGCTATACTATTAATGATAGGACATAGCCCCGCAATTAATTCAGGGGAAAGGGGGTGGGCATGAAAGATATCGTCACAGCTATATTGACCGATGAAAGCGCACGCGACGGCACAGCCGTAGAAGCTGCGCTGATGCAGCAGGCCGCGGCAGTGCCGTGGGCTAACGTCGAGCTCTAAGCAGGAAGGCCGGGCAGTACAATAAAGCTGTCCGGCTTAACTTAATAACTTACCTATGAGACATCCACTATACAACCAGTTTATCAAGCCCACTTCCACGGATTCCGACCTGGCTGAACGCGAGATTGTCTTGAACTACCTCTTGATTGGCATACTGGTCTTATCGCTGGTGTCTTTTATTGTTACATTATTTAGCGGCCCGCTTGCCTCGCACGGCCCGGGCTATTTCTTAAGACTGTTTTATAACTTCGTCACTTCAGCTTTTATCGTTGGGCTTTATGTCGCCGCCCGCTATAGGAAACGCTACAAGGCAGTCGCAGTGATCCTGACACTGCTGGTTACCGCGTTCGGCTGTTTCGTGGCCTTGCAGTGGGGCATATTGGATCCGGACAGCGTACTGCTGCTCAGCCTATCTATCGTTATGGCTGGCATACTGATCGGAGCCAGGTATTCATTGTATGTGGCCTGTCTTTTCGTAGCGGTGCTGGCATACCTGCAACATGGCGAAAGCACTGGCAGCCTTCACCCTGATTTAAGCTGGCTGGGCAGCAAGCCTATCTTTGGAGATGTCGTAAGCTTCTCGGTAATTTTGCTCCTGATTGCCCTGGTGTCGTGGCTATTCAATCGCCAGATGGAAATGTCCCTGAAGCGGGCGCAGCGTTCCGAAAAGGCGCTACAGCGGCAAAAGCAGCAGCTGGAAATCAAAGTCGAAAAGCGAGCCCGCCAGCTGGAAGAGGCACAGCTGGAAAAGATGCAGCAGCTCTACCGGTTCGCCGAGCTGGGCCAGCTTAGCACGGCGCTGTTTCATGACCTGGCAAACCATCTGTCGACGGTGAATGTAGACATTGAGGGTTTCAAGGGCTTGTCGCAAGGCGACCAGCCGGACATTATGCATCGCATACAGCAAAACGTCGGGCACATTAACGCTATCGTGGGCCGGGTGCGCCAGCAGATCGGCGGCAAAAGCAGCATCGAAGCCTTTGACATCGCCCATGAGATCGAAGAGGTAGTGAAGATACTCGAAGCCACTGCCGAGCAAGCCGGTGTGACAATAACCGTTACGGCCGATAAGTCAGTTAAACCGGCTCTTCTGTGCCGGGGCGATGTCACCCGGTTCCGTCAAGTCATACTGAACCTGGTCTGCAACGGCATAGAGGCATACCCCGTGCGCCGTACCCCGCGTGCCCTGCGGGTCGTCACGGTCACCTTGAAACGCCAGGGAACCGCGCTCACTATAGATGTGAACGATCGTGGGCTGGGCATCCGGACGGCCAGCCAGGCGAAAATCTTTGAACCCTTTTACACGACGAAATCCACGGGCGTCGGTATCGGGCTATTTATCGTTAAACAGGTCCTCGAAAATGATTTCAACGGCACCATTAGCCTGTCGAGCAATAAAGCGCAGGGCACCACGTTCAGTGTCAGTTTGCCGAAGACCTACTATGCCAAAACAACCTGAGATCCAAGCCGGTATACGGCGCGGGCTGGCTTTCCTAGAGAAAAACCAGCGGCCTGACGGCAGCTTCATAAGCTATTCAAGCGCTGCGATGCAGCCGTTCAGGCGCGTCAGGAGCTGGCAGACGACTTTCGTGCCGGCTCTCATGCTGACAGCTTTGGCAGGGTCAGACCAGGCCGCGGCCCGGAATATAAGCGCTAAGCTGGCGAAGTTCCTGCTGCGGCAGAAAGACCCTAACTGGAGTTTTAATTACTGGGCAAAAAACGCGCCGGAATATCAGACCCAGCCGTACCCGAACGACCTTGATGACACATTCTGCGCCTTGGCCGGTTTGTATCTGCATGACCCGGATAGCATTGACGAAGCCGCGCTGGTGCAGATTATTAAGCTTCTGCTGGCAACAGAGACGGATGTCGGCGGCCCGTACCGTACATGGCTGGTACCGGCCGATAGCGAACAGGCCTGGCTCGACGTGGATATCGCCGTTAATAGCAACATCGCCTATTTTTTGTTATTGGTTAGCAGCCGTCTGCCAAAACTCGACAAGCTTATAGGTGATGCTATAGATACCGGACGGTTCTCGTCGCCATACTATACTTCTGATTATGCTTTCGTATACTACTTTGCTCGGGCGTACGACGGGCCCCATGCGGCAAAGCTGCTCAAAATGGCGCGGCGGCTGCACAAAGCGGCTACGACCGACCTGGACCGGGCATTGTGTCTCAGCGCCCGTCTGCGGCTGCATGAAACGAGAGATGTATCCGAAACAGTGCGGGACTTGCTGGCCGGACAGCGGCACGACGGCAGCTGGGCGGCCGCGGCCTTTTACGCCGACCCCGTCAAGAACAACAAATTGTACTATAACGGCGGCCCGGCCCTGACAACGGCTTTCATACTCGAAGCCCTGGCGCTCTATGCCGACGCCAGCGAGACGGCAAGCACGGGTGATGCGGAGCACGGCGCCGCAATGGCGCCATTGGTGGTAGTGCTGGCCGAGAGCCAATGCGGCAACCTGGAATCCGGACTGCGCGCCACTATATTGCGACTGCTGGATACGCTGACTGCCAGTGATAGCGGCCCGGAGATTACTGCCTTGTCGCAGCGTTTCAACCAGTCTCTCGCCAAGCCTCTAAAGCCAGCTGCAGATGATTTTTTAGCAGGCCTCAGCCTGGCTAACGCGTATGGTTGGCTAGCGTACACGGTTTACGATGACTTCTTGGATGGGACGGGCAAGCCGTCGCTGCTGCCGGCCGCTAATACCGCTATGCGCAAATCCTTTGACGGTTTTTCGGAGGCAGTGCCGAAAAACCCGGCCTTTCGGGCGCTGGTGCGAGAAGTTTTTGACGCTATTGACAGCGCCAACGCGTGGGAACAAGGCCATTGCCGGTTTGCAACGCCGGGCGGACAGCTAAGCCTCGGCACGCTGCCGGATTACGATAACCTCTCCAAGCTGGCTGATCGTTCGCTTGGACACACGCTGGCGCCGCTGGCAATCCTGGCAGCCAAAGGCCTTCGTGTCAGCGACACGCCATTCCAAAAAATACGCTCAGCGCTATTCCACTACCTTATCGCGCGGCAGCTTAACGACGATTTGCACGATTGGCAAACCGACCTCGACAACGGACACATCAGCTATGTGGTGTCCCGTGTGCTGGCAGACCTGCGCCTGCGGCCGGGCAAGTACGCTATGCCGGCTTTGCTGGCGAAAGCCCAAAGGCAATTCTGGCACGCGAGCTTGCCGGTATTATGCCAAGAAGTAGAAGCGCAGATCACACTGAGCCGGCAAGCGTTCAATGCCAGCGGCCTGCTGACTGAAAATAACGTCATAGCGCAGCTGCTCGACCGGCTAGAGCAGGGCATACATGAAGCCATGGACAGACGCCGAGAAGCAGTTAACTTCCTGAAGCATTACAATGAACATGAGGTATTGCACGCATGAAACAAGTCTTGGCGTACGGTCCGCTGATCAAAACAGAGCTCCAGGCGTTTATTAAGTCCGGGCGCCTGCATAAGGAGGCCTCCATTCCATGGGGTGATGATTTCCTGGGACGGCTGGAAACCTTCGCTACAACCGGAAAGCTGCTGCGCGGCAGCATACTGTGCGCAAGCTATGAGATGTTTGCCAGGCACCGACCGGATAAGGCGGTAGTGAACGCCGCCATGGCGCTGGAGCTCATCCATAGCGGTTTATTAATGCACGATGACATCATGG
>CAYLML010000059.1:0-5285 GCA_964384985.1 uncultured Candidatus Saccharibacteria bacterium
GTCTAATATGTTAGAAGTAAAACACCTGGTAAAAACATTTAGCTAGGCTGGCGGGGAAGTCAAGGCCGCAAACGACATAAGCTTCATCGTGCCTGATGGGGAATTCGCGTCTATAGTCGGCCGCAGCGGTTCCGGCAAGTCAACGCTTCTAAGCCTTTTAGGGGCTTTGGATAAACCTACCGGCGGCAGTATTATCGTTGGCGGAAAAGATTTGTCGAAATTGGGAGACCACGAACTTATAGCGTACCGCGGGCGTACGATCGGCTTTGTTTTCCAAAGCTACAACCTTATCCCCAACCTCAGCGCCATTGAAAATGTCATGCTACCTATGGAATTCGCCAAGCTCCCGAAGCAGCAGCGGATAGAACGCGCCAAGCAGCTGCTGGCACAGGTCGGGTTAGAACCTGCCCAGATGGAACGCCGCCCCAGCTACTTAAGCGGCGGACAACAGCAGCGGGTAGCCATCGCGCGGGCGCTTGCCAACAAGCCTAAACTTATACTCGCTGATGAGCCGACAGGCAACCTGGACAGCGAGACGGGTAAGATGATCTTTGATCTGCTGCACGATCTGTCAAAAACGGAGAATACGACCATACTCGTGGTAACCCACGACTCAGAAATAGCCGGCAAAACCAACCGGACGTTCCGTCTGCAGGACGGCAAACTCAAGGAAAAGAAGTAATGGCAGAAAAACGCGGATCTGACGAACTATTGCCGGAAGTACAGTTCTTAAATTCGACACGCCGCAAGCGGGCTGCGATACCGCTGAGCCCTATAGTGGGCGTCATTATAATAGTTATTCTGTGCGGCCTTAGTTTTGGCGGCGGCGTTGCCTACGAAAAGTCCCGGCCGAAATCTGCAGCCGGCCCAGTTGCAGCTGGCTTTGGCAGCGGCGGATCCGGGCCTATGCGCGGCAACGCGAGTATCGGTCAAGTCACTGCTGTAAGCGCCAGTAGTATCACCGTGAACGACCAGCGTTCAGGCTCAAGCAAAACGTACACCATCAGCAGCAGTACGACTATCACCGACAATGGCCAAGCCGCGGCAGCCGGCAGTATAGCGACCGGCGATACTGTTCTAGTCATAGCTGACGGCAATAACTCAACGGCAGCCGCGCGGATTATGGTCAATCCGAGTTTCGGCGGCTCCGCAGGCCAGGGTCCATCTGAATCGCAGCCTGTGCAGTAGTCAGTACAGCTGTTAATCGGCACATCTGTGAGGTATACTGTCAACAAGTCGCATCGTATGAAACTTATTGTCCAAATACCCTGTTTGAACGAGGAAGAGACGCTTCCGCTCGTTCTTGAGAGCATCCCAAAGAAAATTCCCGGGGTCGATGACATCGCCGTGCTGGTTATTGACGACGGTTCGACAGACCGCACTATTGAAGTCGCCAAGAAGCATGGGGTTAAGCATTTTGTCCACCACATCGGCAACCAAGGGCTCGGCCGGTCATTCCATGACGGCGTCCTGAAAGCCTTGGAGCTTGGCGCCGACATTGTCGTTAATACCGACGGCGACAACCAGTACCCGCAAGAGCGCATAGGCGATCTGGTGCAGCCTATAATCCGCAAGCAGGCCGATATCGTAATAGCCGACCGCCAGACACGCAGCATCCCCCATTTTTCTGTAGCCAAGAAGCTGCTGCAGCGCCTGGGTAGCGCCGTCGTCAACAAAGCAGCCGGTACGGATTTGCCTGATGCCGCCAGCGGTTTCCGGGCGTACAGCCGCGAATCATTGCTGCGCATCAATACTATTACGCGCTTCAGTTATTGCACGGAAACCATCATCCAGGCAGGCTACAAGGGCCTATATATAACTTCCATTCCGGTAGAAACCAACCCCAAGCTCCGCGAATCACGGCTGTTTAAGTCTACTTGGGAGCATATATTCAAGTCAGGCATGACGATCGTGCGGGCGTACATCATGTATAAGCCTTATTCCGTTTGCCAGGTTCGTGTACTTCAGCCTGCAGGATGGCAGCACTCGCGGACATATACAATCTCTGCTGGTTGGCTCGCTGCTTATGATCGCGGCCTTCCTATGCCTTGTGCTGAACATCATTGCCGATCTCATACGTATTAACCGCGTGCTTATCGAGGACAACCTGGAACAGACAAAACGCCAGCGCTTTCAAGCATAGACGCCTGGATACTGCTAGTTATGGCCCATAAATTCCGTTGGGCTACTATATCCCGGCGTAATAGGGCCGATAATATGCTGCACTGCGTGGTTGGCGTCGTACACCGCCTGGTTGTGCCAGTACCAGGCATCATTACTCCGCAAAATATACGTTAAGACGCCTCCGCCCCATAGCATGGTAAGAAGCGCGATACCGCCAATGAATAGCTTGAGGTTCTGTGGGTAGCGTTTGCAAAACTCGCCCACGGCCAAGGCGCCTATGAGAAAGACAGGCAGGAATATGGGGATCAAGTAGCGGCCGTTTATGGCTACGGGTCTTCCGGCGTGTACGTACGCCCGATAGCCGTCCAGCCAAAGCGCCACGATATACAACGCTACCACTGCCGCAAGCAGTCTTAGGACAGGCGCGTTAAACCTTCGTAATATGCACCGTCCATAGGCAGCGGCAAGCACTACGCTCACGCCCGCGAAAACAATTGCGCTTATTCCCGGCACGATGAACGGGCCCCTGGTCTGAAAGTCTGTCGCGGGACCGTCAACGGCGAAGAACGAGCGTAGCCACATACCGTAAAACCAGTCAGCGGCAAACACGGCCGGGTTATGCTCTTCATCGACGCTGTTAAGCGAAGAGTTATAGTCGCGGATCCAAGGACCGTATTGGCTGCAAGCCTTCACGCTAAGCACTTTGCTGCAGTCCGGAATAGGAGTGTGGTAGCGCACCATATTAATGCCGTAGCGCTCTATAAACAGTCCGCTCGCCACCAGCACCGCGGCGACAAGCAGTACGCTGCTAAACGCCCCGAACCGCCTCATGCTCTTGGAAAATTCCCGCCATAACGTACGCGGGCTTATCAGGTAGCTCCTAAGCCTTATACCCAGGTATATGACTATCGCTGCGAAGGCGGGCAGGAAGGCGTACTTGACCAAACTCGTCAGCAGACACGCCAATAAAACCGCTAGTAGCAGCGGCGCGTCTATACGTTTCTGACGCGCGAGCCGCTCATCAAAGCGTGCTGTCAGCAGCAGTGTCAGTCCAAACGCCGGGAACAAGAGGTTGTCATAATTTATCTGGGCGGCAAGCAGCGGCACGACCGGCACAAGCACGAAAATTAAGAGACAAACGTGCACGATAGCCCGTGAAGCGCCGGTTTTCAATAGTAACTGCCGGTACACCGCCAGCCCGGCCGCAAAAAACCCGATATTGATGGCGCGAAGCCATAAAACCTGTATGGTCTGGTCATGCGTAAACATGCTCACCATCCGGTACGGAAAGCTCATCAGCCAATGGTATAGGTATGAAGGGTCGCGCGCGACCGCCCCGAACGCGTTTCCGCCGGGCGGCTGGCTGCTCCAAAACGGACCGACGTGGTGCGCGTAGAGCCGTATTATGCCCAAGTGAAAATCTTCGTCAAAGGCCATTGGATAGCGTCCGCTTAGGGCTATCCAGGCGGCCTCCAGTACGAAGAGCGTGACCACTACCCAGAAGAATTTCCTGCTTCCGGCAAAGGCGGCAATGCGCTGGTATAAGCTTTGTTTTGCCATAACGTTTCAAAGCTATTATAGCCTTAAAGCTGTAGGGAAGCTTGAAAACTTCACCTAATAGGCAAATTCTGCCGCCATAGGCTAGTATAAGAAGCATATGAAAAGATCTGCCTGGCGGCTTGTCGCATCTGTAAGTGTTCTGGTCGCGACGACAATAGTATTTGTCGTTTACTTCGTAAAACACCCTGAAGTACGCCATCAGCTGGCCCATATCTCTCCTGGCGTGCTGCTGGGCTTGCTGGTACTGTACCTTTTCTCCTTAGGAGCGCTGGCGCTGACAACACTGGCCACCTTGAGGCTGTGCCGGCTGCAAGTTGATGCACGGGAGGGGCTGCTGCTGACAGCATACTCGGCGGTTATAAACTTTTTTGGGCCTCTGCAAAGCGGACCGGCGTTCCGAGCGGTATACCTCAAAAAGAAATATCGGCTTGACCTGAAGATTTTCGCTTTGGCCAGCCTGGGGTACCTGTTTTTTTGGGGCGCGTACAGCGTGCTGTTCCTGCTATCCGGATTGTTGAAATGGTGGCTCGTACCGCTGACGCTGGCCGGCGCCGTCGCGACACTGGCGGCTCTGCGCAGCAAGTGGGTCGCCCCGCGGCTCAAGCAGCTTGACCTGCGCGGCTGGTATTACCTGGCGCTGGCAACCTTGCTGCAAATAGTATTCATAACACTGGTCTATTTCGTCGAACTTCGGACGGTAGCACCGGGTACGAGCTTTTCGCAAGCGATTATATATACGGGAGCCGCTAACCTGGCGCTGTACGTTTCGCTGACACCCGGCGCGATCGGCTTCCGCGAGTCGTTCCTGGTATTTTCTCGACACTTGCACCACATCAGTGATGCCACCATCGTTACCGCGAACATTCTTGACCGTGCCGTATACATACTACTGCTCGCTATCCTTGCCGCGATCGTTATAGCGACGCACGCCAAACGGCAATTAGTCGGTGACGAGCCACGCGAGGGATAGCTTATTCTCAGCTATTTCTCATCAGTAATCGTATAATAAAGGCATGCGTATTTTAGTAGTTGAAGACGAGCGAAAAATCGCCCAGGCGATTAAGCGCGGCTTGGAGCTCAAGGGCTTTGCCGTTGACGTAGTATACGATAGCGATAGCGGCCTCGCTGCGGCTATAGACCCAGACTATGACGTCATTGTACTTGACCGTATGCTACCGGGCAGCGTGGACGGCGTGGAACTTTGCCGCAAGCTGCGCGCTGACGGCAGCCACACCCCGGTTCTTATGCTTACGGCCCGCGGCGCCATAGGCGATAAGGTAGAGGGCCTGAACAGCGGCGCTGACGATTACTTGGTTAAGCCATTCTCGTTCGACGAGCTGACCGCGAGAGTGCGGGCACTGCTCCGCCGTCCCCCGGTACAGGTCGGCACGAAACTGCAGCTGGAAGACCTGTCGCTCGACACCAGTAACTACGAGGTGCGCCGCGGCGACACGGCTATTAAGCTGTCCCACAAGGAATTCGCGCTGCTGGAATACCTGATGCGCAACGCCGGGCAGGTTATTACTAAAGACATGATCATCAGCCACGTCTGGGATCAGGACGCCGATATCCTACCGAACACGATTGAAGTGTATATCGGC
>CAYLML010000060.1:0-5223 GCA_964384985.1 uncultured Candidatus Saccharibacteria bacterium
ACATTGTCTGGGCCTTTTCGTAGCAGTACTTATAATCAGCCTGATTTGTGAAACAAAGAGTCTTAGTAACTACGATGCTATCTTGGGGGTCAAGGAAGTCATGCTGGTAGAACTTGCTGCTGCTGCAGCCCAAGTTGCTGTTCAGCACCTCTTCCCACCCAGGGTTGCCGTCGCCATCGTGGCATTCGGGGAACGAGTTGGGGAGATCGGAGTTGAGCCCGAAGTTATGGGTTATTTCATGCAAGTCGTGGCAGTTTTCACCCACAAGCTGAAGAATGTTGTATGGCCCGGTATCGCCGCCGGGATCAGCCGAGGCTGCGTAGGAGGTTTTGGGTACGATCGCCAAAAATACTGACGCCACCGAGACGCCTATAAGCAATGCAAGTACTACCCTGCCTTTGCCGGTATTTATAGTCGCCGCCTTAGTAGTGCCCAATTTATTTTTTAGAAAAGACCACTTCATGTGTTTTTACTTTTACACTTCTTCCCATAACTATAGCATAAGTGGTTTCAACTACGACAATAGTTTTAGCTCAAACCACGAGACTGTCTAACTTCGGACAGCTTGCCTTTGATGCGGCCGAATCTTATAATTACGGCAGACACTATTTAATACACAAACTCCCAATATGTTAAAAAGCCCCAAACTACTGGCTCTCACGCTCCTGCTGGTCATGGCCGTGACCGCAGTCATGGGCCCTATGCATACTAGCGCAGCTACCTACAGCGCCGACGACCGAGATAAGGTTGCCAAACTGTGCGCCACGAAGACCGGTATCTCACAGAGTAGCAAAGACAATGAAGACCAAAAAGTTTTAGGGGCTTGCGAGGCAGGCTATTTCATTGGTATTGAACATCCTGCCGATTCATCGCCGTGCAGCGATTCATACAGCGGCGACAGTAAGGCACTGCATGCCTGCAAAAGCATAGGGTTTCCTTTGGGCAAAACCGACCCATTGAAAATAAAGCCAAGCGGGAGCGCAACCCCCGGGACTAAAACTCCAAGCTGTGACGGCAGCAGCTGTGCCCCTACTCCCACAGGAGCAGGACAAAACTGTGACGAAAACCAGTGCGACCTTATAAACCTGTATGTTAACCCAACTATCAGGATACTGTCTATTCTGGTAGGGTTGGTGGTGGCGGCCTCGCTTGTATTGGGCGGAGTACAGTATGCTGCTTCCAGCGGCGATCCGCAAAAGGTCAGTGCCGCAAAAAGTCGAATAACTAATACTCTGATGGCATTTTTCGCTTATGCATTTTTATATGCTTTCTTGAATTTCCTCATACCTGGAGGAGTGTTTCGATGATCAGCCTGCGCTATCTGTATCATAAGTATACTGTGACCGCCCGAATTATGGCGCTATTCGGAGTGGTACTGGTTTGTGCTGTCGCCTTTTCGGCTGGGTTAGGACAGGGATCGGCAGCTGCAGCAGCGCCCATACCTAAGACGGTAGCAAACGCCGCAGACTATTGTAATATCGGCGGCTTCTTGGGCCTGGAGCCGTGGTATCATTTTCTACCTGACAGCGAGATAGGCGTTAATAAAATAGGTACCGCACCTGCAGACAAATGCGGCATAAAGTGTTTCAACATTTTCGTGCAGGCCGCAGGACATCCAAATGACTGTGGAGAGACTGCTAGCGACATACCTGGCGTAATCTTGGCGATTATAGACGACCTGCTTAGGATAGCTGCGCTAGTTGCAATAGCCTTTATACTTGTCGGCTCATTCCAGTTTGTGGGTAGCCGCGGCAACTCAGAGCGGACCGCGGCGGCCCAAGCAACCGTAATAAGCGCCTTGACAGGCCTAGCCATATCGCTGGTCGCCCTGGCTTTGGTGGCGTTCCTTGGCAATCAGCTTGGAGGATAAGAACAGCGTTGCGTATTAAAAGGCAGCACCTTATAATACTTAAACAGTATTGGCAAATAGAAACATATTTTAAAATGCGTATACGCCTAAGCCTAATAAACTCTTCAAGAATCATCATCCTGCTGTTATTTTTAGCTGGCGCGTTTTCCGCGGCCGCACCGGCGTCGATAGCTGTGGCGGCAAAACCTTCGTTCATTTCGTCCGCCGTGACCGGGCAAGCCAGCGACATAAATGGCAACACTCTGCCGAATGTCGATGCAAACACGGACACTATAAAAACTGTGATGCAAATTGTTTTTGGCTTTATCGGGGCATTTGCCTTGTTTAGCATAACCACCTCCGGGCTGAAATATATAACTTCTGCGGGTGACTCGGCAAAAGTCTCGGAAGCCAAAAAGGGCATCGTGTTCGCGCTTGTCGGCCTGATGCTGGCGGTTTCAGCCGAAGCAATAGTGACTTTCGTGGTCAAGGGGCCGTCGTGAGACAGCGGCTTGCACCTTTGCTCCTGCTGCTATTTGTTGGCCTTGTACTCGTGCCGGCACCGGCCAGCGCCTTCAACCCGTTTGGTGACAGTACTTGTAAAAGCGGCACGCCTGAAGCCCAGAACTCGGCCGCCTGCAATACAAGCAATTCTGATCCAATCGCGGGGCCAGACGGCATCCTGCTCAAGATAACCAATATAGTTGCCTATTTGGGCGGCGCCATCGCCCTTATAATGATTCTAGTCAGCGCTGTACGCTTCATAACTTCCGGGAGCGATGTAAGCACAGGCTCCCGGACAGACACTGACGTAGAGGACGCCCGCCGGTCAATCGTAAGCGCGCTCGTCGGCTTAGCGGTAATAATTTTAGGTAGAGCGATCATCACGTACGTTATTAGGAGGCTATAAGGAGTATCTCTATGAAATTCAAACGACTCATACTTAATACACTGCTTGCCCTAACGTTGCTATTATCGGCCGCCCCAGCTGTGGCCGGGCGGGTGTATGCCGCCGCTCCCAGCGCAGGTTCATGCGGGAGTTCAAATTCCGCCAAGGGCCAAGTGCTGAACGGCATTGGTGAGACTGGGAGTAATTGTAATGACAACCAAGTTAACGATACTCTTCAGACTGTAGTGGGGTTACTGAGCCTGGTCATAGGTATCGTTTCGGTGATCGTGATTATGATTAGCGGATTTAAGTACATTGTATCCGGCGGCGAGTCCAACAAAGTTACAAATGCCAAAAACAGCTTGTTGTACGCAATAGTCGGACTGGCTGTAGCCGCATTGGCCCAATTGATGATACACTTCGTGCTTTTCCAAACCTCCGGCACGTAAACGGTATAATGATACATGGCTTGATTCACGCTTACGCTTGTAGTATAAGTTAAGTAACAGTAACGAAAGGTACAAAACATATGATCGCAAAAATTAAAGGATACCTGCTTGTAGCGTCTACCGCACTGACATTGCTGGTACCAACGCTTGGCGTAGCTGCTATTGCGCATGCTGCCGCCCCGGCCGCCGGCGGCACCTGTCAGGGTATTTCCGGCTCAATTCAGAATGGGGTTAATGGTTCAATTCCCGGTAACGTTAACGTTAACTGTGGCAATACCAACGTTGATGACAATGCGGTCAAAGATCTTGCCAAGCGCATCATCACTACCTTCTCGATTATAGTCGGCGCGGCTTCCGTGATCATGATTATCTACGGCGGCTTCCGATACATTATTTCAGGCGGCGAAAGCGGCCGCGTAGGCGCCGCGAAGAATAGCCTGATCTATGCCATAGTGGGTTTGGTGATTGTAGCGCTGGCCCAGCTGATCATCCACTTCGTACTGAACCAGACTACTACGCTAGGCTCGTAAGCTTAACGCCGGACGTTTTCTTAGCCGAACAAATAAACCCCTCTTTGCGAGAGGGGTTTATTGATGTAGGAGGCTTGAATTTTCTACAGGACTTGGATCTTCTTGACAGTGTCTTGCTGGACTTTGCCAAAGCTGATGGTCAGCACGCCGTCCTTGAGTACGGCTTCGATCTCTTCTTCTTTAACAGGTACAGGCAGAGCGATTGTGCGTGAAAATTCGCCCCAGTAGCATTCTTGCAGAAAGTAGTTTTCTACCCCTTCTTCCGAGCCGGAACTCAGCGTACCGCGGATAGTAAGCTGGTTGTCGGAAATGCTTACGTCGAGGTCGTTCTTGTTGACGCCGGCAGTGCGAGCCTTTACGACTAACCGCTCGCGGGTTTCATAAACGTCGACAGCCAACTGTCCCGGTACGTTCTCGTCCTCGTCCCACTCGTCATCAACGGCAGGAGCAGGACCTGACGCGGGTGCGGGGGTCGGATCTGTAGCTACGGCCGTCTCGTCGCCCAAAAACGCCGCGGTTAATTCATCTTCTTCTAATAACAGGTCGTCGTCGCGATTCCGTCGCGCCATAGCGTGGTACCCTCCATTAATTACTGAGTACTGTGATGCTGCGGAAGCAGCAGCCCAGAAAGATTAAAAAATCTTGCATTTTTGTCTTGCTAGCAGTATAGCTTAGGCATTAATAGGTGTGCAACGTGCCGACCACTTATTTACAACATATTAAACACAACATGAGCATATTTGACAGCATATTAACCGTTATAACACCTTATGAATGCCTTGGCTGCGGAGCAGAAGGCAGATTGCTGTGCGGTACCTGCGCACAACAATTAACCACTCTCCCCGGTCGTTGTTATAGATGCCTTCGGCCATCACTCTCCGGACTTACCTGCCCGGATTGCAGCGCGATCAGCAGCCTGCACCGTGTCCAGGCTGCAACAGCCTATGCAGGTGTCGCGAAAGAGCTTGTATGGCGCCTAAAGTCTGCCGGCGCAAAAACGGCCCCCCGGCATATGGCTGACCTTCTGGTGTCAAGGCTATCAGTCACCCCCCGAACAGTTATAATACCGGTGCCGACAGCGACCAGCCGCGTCCGCAGCCGCGGCTATGACCAAGCCAAACTTCTCGCCCATGAACTAAGCCGCAAAACGCGGCTGCCCTACCGGGACTGTCTGGTGCGCAGCGGCAAAACCAGGCAAGTCGGCACATCAAGGCGCCAGCGCCTGAACCAGCTACACGATGCGTTTCGCGTTAAAAATGCCCGTAACTTAACTGCTATGGACGTATTGCTGGTGGATGACGTTATGACTACCGGAGCCACGTTGGAAATAGCCGCCACCACGCTACGGAGCGCCGGAGCCGGCAGGGTCGAAGCCGCGGTTTTCTGTATCGCCGAATAATAAACCTGGAATGGCGGAGAGAGAGGGATTCGAACCCTCGCGGGGACTTGCGCCCCCCTATCGATTTAGCAAACCGACCCCTTCAGCCTCTTGGGTACCTCTCCATA
>CAYLML010000061.1:0-5186 GCA_964384985.1 uncultured Candidatus Saccharibacteria bacterium
CGACTCGATAATGGCCTGGGAGAAGGAGCATCCCCCTAAAAACGACCCCGGCCGCAACGAGCACCAGGCCTTGAAACAGACCCTGGAGCATGCCGACCGCCTCGGTATCCGCCATCTGGGCCTGTACATAGACGGTAAACTGTACGCCATTATCCTGTTCCAGCACTCGCACGACAAAAAATACTTTATCGTTAACCATCTCAAGGTGGACTACAGCGTGCCTTATATATTCGATTACTTGACACACCATCTGGCCAAGGAGGCGGTCAAAGAAAACGTGGATTTCCTGAACATGGAGATGGACCTGGGTATAGAGAACCTGCGCAATTACAAGACGGGGCTTAGACCCGTGGCCTTCTTCAGGAAATACACCGTTGAACCGGCCGGCTAGCTGGAAACCCCTATTATCACCAAACCGACTACAACTACGGACATAAGCAGTAATTTTTTGATTATGCCGCCTTCTTCGGCTTCGCGGAAGAATTTCGGCGCTATAGGGTATAGCAGTACGGCCATCAGCAGCATGAACATCGGCTGCACGCCCTCTATGGCCCTTACCAGCGACACCGGGCCTTTGCTTATGGCTAGGTTAAGCGTAAGTTCCGCCGCCACATTAAACAGTTCGGCGATAATTAAAACAGGTATGACCTTTTTGAGGATTTTGCGGATATCGGCCAGGTTGTGCAGATTGTCCGGCAGGTTGATAAGCAGGAATACCAGTCCGGCGATGCCCAGACCCGCGCAGAAATACATATACGCCGAGAAAAACTGGGCATGCTCGTAGACATGCTTGGTAATAAGGGACATGGCGTCCATGAGTATGACCGCGACGATTATCGGCCACAGCGCCTCCGAGAACGTGAGTTTCCTGATGTCTACCGCGGCCATGCCTACGGATGCTACGAGTATAATCAGAAACCCGATCAGCTGGATTGCCCGCAAATCCTCATGGACGAGAAAATGCGCAAGGATAGGGAGCGTTGCGGGCGCCAGGCTGAACAAGGCAATTACGACTGAGGGCGACTCTACGGCCAGGCCCTTGAAGTAGAAAAAAATATAGGTGATCGTAAGAAAGCCGGCAAGCAGAGCCAGCAGAGCCAAGTCAGGCGGGATTGAAACCGGCCTGAAGAAGGCGGCCAGAAGAGGCATAGCCCCGAAGCAGCCGGCCATCGTAGTAGAGATATAGGGGCTCTTGTAAACGAAGCGGAGCAAGCTGTCGTCAAATAAGACCGTTATGGCGTACAACAGGGGCGCCAGCAGTGCTAGGTAAAACCAGCTCATTGCCTCAAGCATATGCCACTTGCCAGGACGCGTAAAGCGTGTGTATAGTGTCCATAAGATAGTAAAGGTAAAACAAACATAGTATGCACATTCAAATAACAGAGGGAAAGGGCATCGGGCCGACCGAGCTTTCGGCGTTTGACCAGGCTTTGGTTCACGCCGGCGTCGCCAATTACAACATTATTTACTTAAGTTCAGTGTTGCCGCCCGGCAGTGAGGTCGTGTACGAGGAAACCCCGAAGCCGACCGGGGGCAAATGGGGAGACCGTCTATACGTAGTAATGGCTCAGAAACGGGTCTCGGTGAGAAACCAGGAGGCATGGGCGGGTATAGGCTGGATACAAGATCACAAGACGCGCCAGGGTTTGCTTGTAGAGCACGAAGGCCATAGCGAAGATGAAGTGCGCGCGGATATAGACCACAGCCTGACTGCCCTGGCCCGTAACCGCAACATGGAATTTGGTCCGCACCAGATGCATATTGTCGGCACGAAATGCATTGACCTGCCGGCCTGCGCGCTGGTGGTCGCGGTGTTCGAACCGGCAGGCTGGCAAACGGCCGGCTCGGCATCTAAGCTTGGCGGGCTGCTGCCGGGTTCCGGACGGTCTTAGCGTAGGCGTATACTGTAATCATGATCAAGATCGCCATCATCGAGGATGATCAAGCCATCAGCCAGATGTACCGCTTCAAGTTCGAGGCGGAAGGCTATGATGTGGAAACGGCCGAAAACGGACGGCTGGGCCTGGCGTTGGCAGAGAGCATGAAGCCGGACATTATTCTGCTTGACCTGATGATGCCCGAAATGACCGGCGACGAAATGCTGGAAAAACTCCGTGCCACGGATTGGGGCCAAAAAACCAAAGTTATCATACTGACGAACGTCGGCGAACAGGAGATACCGCCAAAAATCAGGGAACTGGGCGTAAGCGGCGTTATCTTGAAGGCTAATATGACCCCGCGGCAAGTTGCCGATGTGGTTAAAAAACACCTGGCGGCTTAGGCTTGATGCAAGGTAATATTTGCATTTTTTAGTATTTTCTGGTAATAATATAATTATCGGATTTTACTAATGAATGAGCGCACCCCTCCGGAATTACTTCGTAGATTCAGAAAGAATATATATCCTCCGCGTTTGAACCCGACCCAACGTACCGCTGTCGTGGAATATCTGCACGACAAGGGTCTGGAACCAACGACTGGGGCGGTGTCAACCGGGTTGAGGCTGCGTACGCAGAATCTTGTCACTTTAGCTTTGCAGGAGATAAATCCTGGCAGCAGGACGGACATGGATGATATTGTCGTAGGCCCTAATAATGCCGGTATTTCCGAAGGAATCAGTTTATATAGACCGGCACTACGTGTGGATACACCCGAAGCCTAGGGGTATGCGGGTTTGGGCAACCATTAACCGCAATGGCATAATGGAGCTATGAAGATTGCTATTTTGGGTTATGACATTGAGGGGCGGTCTTCGTTCGAGTACTTCGCGGATCAGGGGCACGAACTGACCATCTGCGACCGCAACCCAGCTATTAAGGATAGACTGCCAGCAGGCGCTGAAAGCGTGCTGGGAGAGCACTACCTGGACGGCCTTGACCGTTTCGATTTGCTGGTACGGACTGCCGGATTGCCGCCATCGCTTATCCTTGAGAAAAACCCCGGAGTCGGCAACAAGATCACGTCACAGATTAACGAATTCCTGAAGGTTTGCCCGACGAAGAATATCATCGGCGTCACCGGTACGAAGGGCAAAGGCACTACCAGCACCTTAATCTCTCTGATGCTGCAAGCAACCGGCAAGTCGGTCCGCTTGGGAGGAAATATAGGGGTACCACCCCTTACATTTCTATCTGAACTGAAAGCTGAATCCTGGGTCGTGTTGGAATTATCGAGCTTTCAGCTGGCTGATTTGAAATTATCGCCGCATATCGCGGTTTGCCTGATGGTAGTGCCGGAGCACTTGGACTGGCATACCGGAATTGATGAATATACAGAGGCCAAGTCGCACCTGTTCGCGCACCAGACACCACAAGATATCGCGATATATTTCGCGGAAAACGAGGCTTCGGAACGGATTGCCAGCACCGGAGATGGCCGGAAAATTCCCTACTTCGCGCCGCCCGGCGCGGTGATTGAAAACAGCGCGGTTGTGATTGACGGGCAAACGATCTGCCAAACCGGCGAACTCAAGCTGATCGGCAGGCATAACTGGCAGAATGTCTGCGCGGCTGTGACGGCAGTATGGCAAACAACCCGGGATGTGGCGGCACTGCGCCAGGTGCTGACCGATTTTGGCGGGCTTGAACACCGTTTGCAGTCGGTTCGGGAGCTGAATGGTGTGACGTATTACGATGACAGTTTCGGCACTGCGCCGGAGACGGCCATGGTCGCTATTGAAGCGTTCGATAAGCCGGTAATTGCCATTCTGGGCGGCCGGGGCAAGGGCATACCATTTGACGGATTGGCCGAATTCGTCGCCAAGCGCGACATCAAACACGTTATCGCTATCGGTGAAACCGGCCAGGAAATCACAAGTTTGCTCCGTAAAAACGGATACGACCGCGTCACTGACGGCGGTAGCGATATACAGAAAATTGCCAGCCTGGCGCAAACGCTGGCAGAGCCCGGCGACGTAGTGCTGTTATCGCCCGCTTGCACCAGTTTTGACATGTTCAAAAACTACAAAGAGCGCGGGGAGCTGTTCACGAAAGCCGTGCAAGCACTTGCTTGAGCTCGTCTATGATGGCCGCCTCCGGCTGTATGACCTGCGCTCGTCCGGCAGCCAGCTCGTTGATCTCATCTTCGATCCAGTGATAATGCGTGCACGCTAAGACTATCACGTCGGCGTTTTCACGCAATACCATGCTTACCCGCTCATCGATCTTATGTATTTCTACCCTGCTGTGTTCAATCATAGCGGCCCAGTCGCTGCAGTCCGGTTCCAGGACGGTAATCCCTTGTGCATATTGCTGTTTGAGCCAGGCATAGCGCGAGCTGGCCAAAGTGGTCGGAGTGGCGCAGATGGCAATTACTTTGGTTTTAGTAAGGAGGGCGGCCGGTTTGACCATGGGTTCGACAGCTATGAGCGGCAAACTGAAACGCCGGCGAAGTTCATCGATAATAGTAGTGGTAACCGTATTGCACGCCACCACAATCACCCGGCAGCCGGCATCGACGAGTTCCTGGAATATTGGCACCACAAAGCCCAAAAGTTCTTCCGGCGGCCTTAGCCCGTAAGGGACATGCTTAGTGTCCTGGCGCAGTATGACTTCGGCGTCGGGCAGAGCTTTGTGGACGGCATTGGCCATTGACAGCCCTCCGACGCCCGAATCGAACACACCGATTTTCATAACTACCTGCCTGCCGGTTGCCGCTGTTTTTCGGCTACGCGCTGGGCGGCCCTGATAACATTGTCAAACAAGGCGCATACCGTAAGCGGGCCGACCCCGCCTTTGGGAGGCGTGAGCGTTAAGTCCTCCCTTTCGTACATTTCGGAAGCGAGATCGCCTTTTAGTTTGCCGCCCTCGCTGGCGACGCCGGCGTCTACTACCACCGCGCCCTCCTTCACCATGTCGGGCTGGATAACACCATGCTTGCCGGTAGCAGTTATGATAACGTCGGCTTTGAGGGTTTCGGCTTTGAGGTCTTTCGTAAACTTATCTGCCACCGCCGGTTCAATGCCGGACTTTTCCATCAACCGTTTAAGCGGCGCGCCGACCAGCCGGCCATGGCCGACCAGCAGCACCCGCTTGCCTGCTTTCATTTCTACGTTATAGCCGGTAAGCAACCATAGGACAGCCATAGGCGTGGCCGGATCAAACGTCGCTTTAGCTCCTAAACCGTCAATGTCTTTGTCGGGCGACACCATGTTTACGAGCTCGTCAGTCTTGCTGACATCCGTGATA
>CAYLML010000062.1:0-5155 GCA_964384985.1 uncultured Candidatus Saccharibacteria bacterium
TCGATTACCGGCAGAAGGTCTGTAATAACACTATTCTTTACCCGCGTGCGCAAACCGGCGATTTCTTCTTCATGGCGCCGGCGCAAATTAACCGCATCGGCCCGTTCGCGCTGCAGGGCCTGTGTCAGCTCACTAACCTGGTCCTTTAGGGACTGGAGTGTATCAGGCTTATCCTTTGGGAATTTATTACTCATAATATCTTTGCCTTATTAATTCAATCTTTGGGGAGGGCCGTCAGATAACTGAGGTTCGACATGCTCACGGACAGCAACTGCGAGCTCGCTGGCTATCATTAATCGGGTAAACACCTGGGTTATGTTTAATCCATGCTCCGTTTGGAGCCGCCGCGTCTGGTGTACTATCGGTTTCGCCGAAGATTCGGGATAAAAAAAGCCCGGTCCGGGCATATTGGGATCTTTTATAACACGGCCGACCGCGCCGAACATAGCCCCGATTTGCCGATGCTCAGGATTAGTTTCAGCAGGATCAAAATTAGACATACAGCGTTTCCTCCAATTCGCGGCCAGCGCGCTCGACAAGCGTCATGACGTCACGGTAGCTCTGTCGGGTCGGGCCAAGCGTGCCGATGTAGCTGCGGTCGCTGAACGGGCTGCGGAACCGGCTAATGACCAGACTGGCGCCGGCGCTGCGGCCGACCGGGTTTTCCTGGCCGATGTATACGCTCAGAGGCTTGTTGGGAGCAGCTTCGCGCAGCCACGGTTCCAGGTTGTCGAGCAAACGGGCTACCTGCTGGGCCTGGTGGCCGCTGATAAATTCCGGCTGGCCGAACAGGTTGCTTAGGCCACTCATGTACAGTTGGTTGCCTATGGTAGCCAAGCCGAGGTTATGAGTCAGTTCTACGAGCGTGTCTACGGCGTTTCGGATCATCCGTTCGGGGGCGCCGGCCTTCTGGACGCGGGCAGCCAGGGCTTTTTCAGCGCGACCCTCGGGCAGCTGTTTATCATGAAATTCGTTAAGGCTGTTCACGTAAAATCGGTAGCCTTTATCGGTAGGCACGCGGCCGGCGCTGGTGTGCGGCTGCATAATGAAGCCGTCCCGTTCCAGTTCGGCCATCTCCGCCCGGATAGTCGCCGAACTAACGTTAAAGAGCTTAGCTAGCAACGTACTGCCGACCGGACTGGCGACTTCCGCGTACTGTTCGACTATGGCACTCAAGATGCTCTGTTGACGTTCAGTCATATGCTGGCATTTTATCTTTTTAGCACTCTGTAGTCAAGAGTGCTAAGCGGCTGTCAAATTAAATATTTGTACTAATTTAGCTTTTATGGTACTTTATAAAAATAGTAAGGAGTTCCGGATGAGTGACAGACTTTTAGTAGTGGAGGCAGATCCCCAGGAATTTGAACATTGGACTAATCCCGATCATGGTGTGGGTGCTACGCTCGAGGCTCTTGGTCATGACGGAGAACAGGCCGTTGTGGAGCAGGTTGCCAGTGCTGCAGATCTGCTTGAAGTGGCTAAAGAAGTTAAAAGTGGTAAAAACCTGCCTGCCCGGGCAATCGTGTTCGGCGACGTAGAGGGCTCGGATCTTGGGCAAAATCCTGTAGCGTATTCTGATTTCAGAAGCCGAATTGAACCACCAACCGATTATGATGAACGTGAGGACCCGATTTGGACATGGCGCGGTGACCATAACCGCTCTCTTACTCCTTATGCGCGTCTTATAAGTTCAAGGCTTGTCCGTAGAGCTGTGCCTGATGTGAGTTTTTCTGCGCCGCTTGAGCTCATTGATGAAGAGGAGAATGAAAGTGGTTCATTGGACAAAATCAGAGATCTTTTCCATAGCGAGTATGGCGGAGGCGGGTACGATATGCTGATTCCGACCTACGGTAGGTTTTTAGCCCGCGTTAACCGGCATGCTGCCGTTACCGGCCAAGACTTTATGGCCCTAGTTGATGGCATCGGAGAAATCCCTCATCCTACGGATCCATGGGCTGATAGGGACGCGAACATAGGAAGAGGTATCGATGAACAAATTGAAGGCACTGATATAGATATCCGTATTCCCGGCGACATCAAGCCGATCATTGACACGACTGTCCGCAGTTTTAGGCGATTCGGGTCAACAGACATACCACGGCAAATCAGTCTTGCCGCAAGACTGCTTGTAAGCGAATATCCTCATGCTACTGTTGAAGACACTCAACTTATACTACCCACAAGAGAAAGGGTAGTTTAATCTTTCCTCTGAGCTAGACCCTGCTTTCTAGGCGGTCTGGTCTAGGTGGGCCTGGATATCTTTTGCCAGTTGCTCTGCGACTTTGCGAGCACCCGGTTCATCCGGTGTCGTATGATCCTGTGAGCGGGTAATGGTTTTGATCTGGTTAAAGGCGGTGTCTAGATCATCGTTAATAACGGCCACGTAGTAGTCCGTGTTAAGTACTTGGTTCAGCTCGTCGAGCGCGGTTTGCATGCGAAGCCGCGCGTCTTCGGCATCAACCACGTCGCCGTAGCGGCGCTGCAAACGTTCCTGCCAGGTTTTGAAATCGGGTGGCAGCAGGAAGACAGCCATTACTCCAGGATCAAGTGCTTTGTATTCGGCTACGCCCTGTACTTCTATGTCGGTCATGGCTATTTTACCTTCGTTGTGGGCGGCTTGGATTTCGGCAACGCTCGTACCGTACAGGTTGCCACTGTATATTTTTGCTTCTATAAGGTCATGGTCATCGAGCATGTTTTCGGCGGCTGCCTTATCTATAAAGTGATACTCGCGGCCGTCCTGTTCGAGAATGCCGTGGTTGATACGCGGCGGCCTGGTCGTGTGGGACACTATATGATGATAATCACCCGTTTCCAGGAGCTTGTCTTTGAGGGAGTCCTTGCCGGCTCCCGTAGGCCCGACAAGCAGAAGAATAGGCGTCTCTTTGATAAGTTGCTTGGCTGATTCGTCAGGTTTGTAAGCAGAAAGTTTGCGCGCCAGCTGAGTATCCATTGCTTATTTATAACAAATTGGCCGTACTTGTGATAGTGGCGAGTCCTTATAACGCATTACTTTGGTACATAATATAATAGCCATATATTATATTATGGCAAAAGGTTAGTCACGCTTGAGCATAACGGTGAAGGCTTCGCTGGGTATGTCGACTTTTCCGAAGCGCTTCATGCGCTTCTTGCCTTTGGCCTGCTTGGCGAGGACTTTCTTTTTGCGTGAAACGTCGCCGCCGTACAGACCGGTCGTGACGTCTTTGCGGTAAGCGCTAAGGTCTTCGCGCGCGATGAACCGCCCGCCGATAGCCGCCTGCAAGGCTACCTTAAAGTTTTGGCGCGGGATAACTTCTTTTAATTTGGCGACTGTTTCCCGGCCCAGGCGTTCGGCTTCAGATCGGTGCACCATGACGCTCAGCGCGTCAACCCGCTCGCCCGCCACGTAAAAATCAAGCTTTACCAGGTCTTCCGGCCTGTAGTCAGCCAATTCATAATTAAAGCTGCCGTAGCCGCTGGTGGTACTTTTGAGCTGGTCGTAAAAATCCGTCAGCAGGTTTGCCAGCGGCGCCTCAAAGCTTACGACGGCGCGGTTATCGACATAGCTGAGGTTGTCCTGCAGGCCGCGCCGTCCGGAAATAAGCTGTATAATGGCGCCGACGTATTGCTGCGGTACGACAATCTCGCCTTTAATCCACGGCTCGCTAATCTCTGCTGTTTTCGCCGGGTCCGGCAGGTCGGCCGCGCTTTTGATGTCTATTTCCGTCCCGTCGTTGAGCCGCACTTGATAGTCGGTAGAAGGGTTGGTGACCACCAGGCTTAGGTCGTATTCGCGTTCCAGCCGCTCGCGTACTATGTCCATGTGGAGCAGACCCAAGAAGCCTACGCGCACGCCAAAACCCAGTACCGGCGAATTTTCCGGAACGAATTGCAGCGCCGAGTCGCTCAGGCTTAATTTTTCAATGGCGTCTTTGAGCTCTTGGTAATTCTCGTTGCTCTCCGGGAAGAAGCCGGCGTATACAAATGGTTTGACATCTTTATAGCCGGGAAGCGGTTTGCCGGCCGGCTTGGCGGATAACGTAATAGTGTCGCCGACTTTGGCGTCCCGGGTAGTCTTGAGGTTGGTGACGCAGTAGCCGATTTCACCGGCCTGCAGGACGTGTCCGGCCGTCATATCCGGCTTGAGCGCGCCAACTTCCAAGGCGATGCCGGCAGCGTTCGTAGCCATCATTTTAATCTGGTCATCCCTATGAATAGCGCCGTCTACCACGCGCACGTATAGGATCACCCCTCGGTAATCGTCGTAGTAGCTGTCAAAAATCAGAGCGCGGGTTTCGGCGAGGTCGGAGTTTTTTGGCGGTGGTATCTTGTTAACAATTGCATCCAGGACCGCAGCGACACCCGTACCGTTTTTCGCGGAAATCTGCAGGATATCTTCCTGTTCGCATCCGAGCAAGCTGATGATTTCGGCACTGACCCGCTCGACGTCGGAGGCCGGCAGATCGATTTTATTCAAAACGGGTATGATAGTCAGCTCCGCGGCCATGGCCAGGTATACGTTGGCAAGCGTTTGCGCTTGTATGCCTTGGCTTGCATCCACTACCAGCAAAGCGCCTTCGCAAGCTTGCAGGCTTCGGGAGACCTCATAACTGAAATCAACATGGCCCGGGGTATCGATCAGGTTCAGTTCATAGTCCTTGTACTGCATCCGGACCGGCGCCAGCTTGATAGTAATACCCTTCTCGCGTTCAAGTTCCATGCGGTCCAGGAGCTGAGCCTTCATATCCCGTTGAGCTACCGTGCCGGTCAACTCCAGCAACCGGTCGGCCAAGGTCGATTTGCCATGGTCGATATGCGCGATAATACAAAAATTCCTTATATGATCCTGTTTCATGCTCGTGGGTATCACCGAATCCGGCTAATGATTAGAATTGGCCACGTCCATAATACTGACGTGTTTGTGCTTGGTAATTATGAGGTGGTCCAGCAGTTCGATGCCAAGCACCTTGCCAGCCGCTACTAGCTGCTCGGTAATATGAATATCCGCCGCGGTCGGCTCCAAGCGTCCGGACGGATGGTTGTGAGCCAGTATGATCGCTATGGCGCCGCGTTCAAGTGCCGGCTGAAAAACTTCACGCGGGTGAACTACGTTGGACGTTAAACTGCCGATCGATATGACCTCGTCATGCACCACCTGGTACCGGCTATTAAG
>CAYLML010000063.1:0-5143 GCA_964384985.1 uncultured Candidatus Saccharibacteria bacterium
ATGAACTGCACTTCGTGGGAGGCGCCGCGGAAACCGCCTTAGTGCTTGACGGCACCACTCCGATAGCTGAGCTATGACCCGCGCCGGCGCACCGTCGAGTTCAAGCTTTATAGGCAACGCGTACACAGTGAAATCCCGGCCGGCCAGCTGGCCGAGGTTCGTGAGGTTTTCGATGATCAGCACTCCCCCGCCCAGCAAAATCTTGTGCGTATTGAACGGCGGAGCGTCCGGCCCGGACATGTCCATGCCGACCATTTTTATCTTCTGCTCGACCAGGTAGCGGGCGATGTCTTCAGGCATATGCGGCGAATCCTTAAAGTACCTGGCCTCGTGATAATATTCGTCCGCGCCCGTTTGGAACAGGACGATATCGCCTTCCCGCAAACCGGCATTTTTGACCTTATCCAGATCGAACTTGTTGTCTTCGACCTTTATGTAAACGCCACGGCCCACGAACTGGTCGATAGGAATTTGGTCCAGCGTCCGGCCCTCGGCCAGCATATGAAACGGCGCGTCGATATGCGTGCCGACATGAGTCCCAACCGACACGACATGATCGTTACACCCATCCTTCTCAAACACCCCGGCTTGCGTAACGATCGTCTCCGGATCCCCCGGATACACCGGCGTTTGCTCGTTCAGTGGAACTGAGAGGTCGACTAGCTTCATGCCTTAATCATAGCATTGTCGTCATGGCTCAGAGGGTTGATCAAGTAGGTTAGCCATTTCCGGGTTTTGAGTACGCTGCAACTCACCAATAGCCCGCAGGCCCTCGGCCAAGTATCCTGGATAGACCAGCATAAGCCGTTCCAGAGCAAGGCTGCCTGCATCGGTAAATTTAATTCTTCCTTCGTGAATACCCAAGTTCCCAGGCCTCTCTAAACTGTGAGATAAGCTTCCTGAGAAACGTGCCTGTACTTGTACGGGAATGCACCTCCAAAGAGGACGAAACTCCAATTCAACTATTGGTACGGTTGGCTGAATATTAACGTAGTCATGACCAACTGTTGGCACCACAAATTCGCCGAACTGACTGGCAAGTCGTGCCTCTACATCGTTAGCCCTTAGTCCAGAGTCGGACTTAGCAATCTTATAAGTGTTTGTCTCCCCGACATACGCAACACGATCACTACCTTCAAAAACTTGCATAGTTTTATTATGCAAGTTTTATATATTTTATCAACTCCACTGACTTGATTCGTTCTTGTTTGGTGGTGTCGCGGTTGCGGACGATGACGGTGCCGTCCTTAGGTCTGCACATCATTAGGTATTTCATCAGGGAGTTCGTCAATTTCAGTAACATTAATCGTCTCGCCCATAGGGCTCTCGAAATCAACGGCTATACCATACAGGCGGCCACTTTCTATAACTTTCAGAACCAATCCTGCTTCATTAAACTCAACGACTTCTACGGGAGATGCAGTTTCTTGCTCATCTGACCGTTCACCTTCTGGTGATCCAAGTGGCTCTGAGGTCTGTCTTTCTGCCATCATTAACTCCTTAGAGTATTAATCAAATCAGAAATGGCCACGCGTTGCTGCTCCACCGTATCCCTATCTCTGATAGTTATAGTTTTATCCTCAATCGTTTGAAAGTCGATGACGACGCAGTACGGCGTGCCGATTTCGTCCTGGCGGCGATAGCGTTTGCCGATGTTGCCGTTGTCGTCCCACATGACGTTGCCGAATTCTTTCTTCAGCGTTTTGTAGACTTCCCTGGCCTTTTCGACCAGTTCGGGCTTGTTCTTCAGGAGCGGGCTGACGGCGACTTTCACAGGGGCGAGATGGGCCGGCAGCTTCAGGTAGCTGCGCTGTTCGCCGTTCACTTCGTCGGTTTTGTAGGCGGCGGTCAGCACGGCCATGACGGCGCGTTCCAGGCCGAAGCTCGGTTCGATGACGTGCGGCACGAAGGCTTCGCTGCCGTCTTTCGGGCGGTATTCCATGTTCTTGCCGGAACCTTTTTCGATGTTTTTCAGGTCGAAATCGGTACGGTACGCCAGGCCGAGAAGTTCTTCGCGGCCAATCGGAAAATCGAATTCGAAGTCGATGGTGCGCTTGCTGTAGTGCGCGCGGTCGTTGTCCGACACTTCCAATTCGTGGACTTTGCTTTCCGGCAGGCCGAGCTCTTTGAGGAATTTATGAATGTCTTTGCGCCACTCTTCAAATGTCTTTTGCCACTCTTTGGGATTCACGAAATACTCGATTTCCATCTGTTCGAACTCGCGAGATCGAAAGATGAAGTCGCGCGGACTAATCTCATTACGAAACGCCTTGCCCTGCTGTGCGATACCAAACGGCAGATCAGGATAGAAGCTGTCTACGACGTTCTTGTAGTTAGTGAAGATACCTTGGGCGGTTTCTGGGCGGAGATACGATATGCTTTCCAGCGGATATGAAAATGCCTCTATCGGAGTTTTTTTGCCATCTTCGTGGATAATTTCGTGAGCGTCTTTTATCGGCCAACTAATGGGGCCGACGTGCGTCTTGAACATCATATTAAACTGACGTGGCTCACCGAAGACGTTTTCACGGCCGCAGACCGGACATTTGTTCAGATCTTCGATTTTGTCGGCGCGGAAGCGGTTGTGGCAGTTCGAGCACTCCACTAGCGGGTCAGTGAAGGTGTCGACGTGGCCGGAGGCCTGCCAGACTTTTTGGTTCATGAGGATGGCGGCGTCGACGCCGTACATGTCGTCGCGGCTGTCAACGAAAGTCTTCCACCAGAGGTCGAGGATGTTCTTTTTGAGCCGGACGCCGAGCGGGCCGTAGTCCCAGGTGCCGGCCAGGCCGCCGTAGACCTCGCTGCCCTGGTAAATAAAGCCGCGGCGTTTGCAGAGGCTGACAATTTCATCAAGGGTTACGTCGCTCATCTTGGGGTCAATTATAACCGAATGTGGGTTTGGAGCATAGCGTGCACGAGGGGCGCGATTTTTCGGATGAGTTCGTCGCTGCCGGCCACGCGGGCCAGCACTTCCGGTCCGCTGTCGCCGAACAGCAGGCGCAGGAACTTGATGTCGCCCGCCTGGAAGTAGCTTTTGCCGCTTGGCTCGAATGCCATATTGTCGAAGTCAAAGGTGTATTTTTGGTCTTCGGCCAGCTTGGCGCCGCTGACAGTGGTGTCCAGGTTCGGGCTGTGGCCGCTCAAGCGCAGGACCTGCGCGCTGAACCACGCGCGGATGAGCTGCTGGTTTATGCGCGAATCATCGAGGGCTTTGAGAGCCTGCTGCAACAGGTTAAAATACGCTTCTTCCGGCTCGTCTTCGGTAAATTTGTCGGTCATTTTGATCAGGTCGTAGCCCAGCTTGACGCGTTCGATATGTTTGACGATGCGGCCATAGTGAGTAATCAGACGCGTGGAAACCAGCGTGCCGATCTCGCCGCGGCCACGGATGAACGAGATGTCGCTGACGCTGAATAATTCGATCCCACCGGCCAGCTTGGCTTTCGGTTTGCGGACGCCGCGCGCCATCAGCCGCACTTTGCCATACTCCGGCGTGAGCATAGTGACGATGCGGTCAGCTTCGCCGTAATCCGTACGGCTGAGGACGATGCCGCGGGTCTGCAGGCGGTTCACGCCGCTACCGGCAGATACTCGTTTACGCTTGCCGCCAGCCGGCGCAAAGAAGTCCGCGGTTTGTACAAATAAGCCCGCACGCCTAGTTCCGTTTGCATGAGCCGCCAATTGTCCGAGAATTCGCACTGCGGCACGTAAGTCTGGAGCAGCACCGGAATGTTTTGCCACTCCGGGTATGAACGGAATTCGTACAGGAATTCAATGCCGGAATGTTCGACCAGCTGGATTTCCAGGATGACCAGGTCCGGCGTGACGGCGTCAGCAGCCATAATGCCCGCCTGGGCGCTGCTTGCCGCGTTCAGCCGGTGGCCAGCCAGCTGGAGGGCCTGGATGTAGCTCTCCGCCAGCAGGCGGTCCGGTTCTATAAGCAGGATGTGCGCCATAGGAGTTATACCAGATGCAGCTGGTTAGTCGGCTGCAGCACGGTTCCCAGTCCATACAGATTGCGGTGGCGCGATGGTTTCAGGTTGAGGCTCATAGCACGCAGTATAGTGTCCGCTACGAAAACACCGGCGCCGCTGGTATGGGTAAGGCCGGTCAGCGGTTGGCGGCTGCGGTTCTGCAATTCCCGTCCCCGCTGCAAGGCTTCGCGGCTCAGCTGCTTCGTGTCGGCGTAGAGGCCGGCCACAATGCCGTAGCGGCTGCGGTGGGTAGCCAGGTGCAGACAGAGCTGCGTGCCGTCCTGTGCCGGGAGCGCTTCGATCAATGCCGCGCCCAGGCTCGCCAGCGCCGCCTGCAAGCCCTGGCGGTGAGTCATAACGGGGCCGAAACGGCCGGCAACATTCAGCTCCAGACCGACACCGTAGCTTTTGGCCAGCGCGTCCAGCTGCTGGCCGGTATCATATAAAACTGACGAAACGGATACTGATTCCATCTCCAGGCCTTCCGGCGCCTGCGCCAGGCGTACGCCGAGCGCGTAGCTGTCGAGCAGCCTCAGCGCCGTATCGGCCGCCGATTGTATAAGCGCCAGGTCGGTTTCGCCGCTCAGACGCCCCTGCTCCGCTTGCCTGGCTATCTGTAAAAGAGGTAGTTTTAATTCTTCAGCAACGCTAAGCAGCAACTGCTGGGATAAAATCGGTGTCTGTCCATTTTCGCGGGCCATGAACGGCTGTTGCCCTCACTAACTACACCTAAGTATAGCGCAGTTGGCAAGCCGCGGCGAATTACGGCGAGAAGGTAAAGTTCTTTAGGATGTAGTTATTGAAGTCGCCGACATACTGGTCGGTATCGGTTTCGATTTCTATCGTTTGCGAGCGCAGCGGCAAAATCACGATCGTGGCGACGCTGCCGTCGGAGAACGTGCCGCTGACTTCGGCGCCAACCACCTTGGGCAGCTTCGGCAAAGCATAGGCGCTAACGTTCAGGCCGCCGCTTTGCTGCTCTCCGGAAAACGATTGCAGCACGCTGGGATAGCTCTGGTTCACGACTTGCAGCCGCAGCGCGTACTGCGAGTTCTGGTCGTTGATAGGCGGCACCATGCCCGGGTCAAAGTATACGTCAAGCGTTGAACCGTTATCATTGCCGGTGGAATTAACGTAGCCGCTCCAGGTTTTCGGGTATTGCAAAATGA
>CAYLML010000064.1:0-2945 GCA_964384985.1 uncultured Candidatus Saccharibacteria bacterium
AAAGCCATACTTCGCGGCCAGCTGCAAACCGTATTGGAACAGTGCCAGCTCCAGCCGTACGAGGTCGCCCTTCAAATAGTAAAACTTGTTGCCGGCGACCTTCGCGCCACGTTCGAAATCAATCAGGCCGCGCTGCTCGCCCCAGGTTAAGTGGTCTTCTATGGCGTCCTGGCTCGGCTCGCCCCACTCTTTTTCGGTGCGGTTGTTTTCTTCGCCGCCTTCGGGCGTGTCATCGGGTATGGTGTTCGGGATTTCTTTGAGAAGCGCCACGAACGCTTCATCCGCAGGCACGAGCTTCTGCTCCAAAGCGGCGATTTTATCTTTCAGTTCCTTGCCTTTTTGAATCTGTTCTTCGGACGGTTTCTGGCCTTTGTTTTGGCCGCTGAGTTCATTCCGTTGGCGGCGGAGGTCTTCGACTTCTTGTAATAATCCGCGGCGCTCGGTGTCGAGGGCTAGCAGCTTCGGGACATCGACCTCATAGCCCTTTTGCCTGGACTTCTTGGTTACCTCTTCGGGGTTGTCGCGGATGAACTGGATATCGAGCATGGCTCAAGTATAGCGCAAGCACAACTCTCGCATAAGTCTATTCTTCGCTAGGAACCGGTTCGGGGCTGAATGTTGGAGACCTTAGGCGTATGGCATAGCCCAGAAGAATTAATAAATCGTCGGGTCCAGAACTGGAATATTGAATGTACTTGTTTTGTATGTAGTCATTGATTGGATGCTCGCCGGCCTTATAACGTCGCGTATACACATACAGCTCCCCGTCTTCGCCGAGCATCAGCGGTCGTTCAGACCCCCACTTCGGATCTGTATCTTCACCGTGCTCCCTGTGGGAACCGCTCCAGAAATGGCGACCCAAGTCTGTTATGAACCACCCGGAAGCCAGTTGTATAGGAGACACGGATAGACTGGCCGGTCGGTCCAGCGCGATTGTCCGGTCGGTCGGCACATTCGCCCCTTCCAAGGCCTCCCTGACTACGTTCCTTCCCATGAAAACAGCTTGTGAAAGTTCTTTCGGACTACACCCTTCAGGCCGGGTAACTTCCAGACCCTCCATAAACTCTGACAACCCGTGTTCGGTCGCGGGCATATTTGGGTACGATTTCAGCCGCTATTGGCATAAACCGCTCGATTAAACGTTCTGCCTGATTATCTGACATATATGCATTATTGCACCACGTTCAATAAGTGCAAGCAGCAGTGGTTTATTTTTTGAGGTGTTCGAGCGTCAGTTCCGTGCGTTTTTTGGCGTATTCGCAGAAGTCGCAGGGGCCGCCCATGGCCGCCATGCCGACCGGCGGCATATCGTTGTTTTCGATGGTGGCTTTCATGTCGGCGAGAGTTGGCTCGATCCAGGCATCGTTGCCGGTGTACGGAATAAGCTTGGTCGTGAACTCCAGGCGGTCGCCGAAGCCCTCGACGTCTATGCGAGCGTTGGTATAGACGAAATAGCCGGTGTCGCTGACGGTGAAGCCGTTTTGGCGCAGCAGCCACTGGTAGACTTCCATCTGGCGCTTATAGCTAATCTGCCAGTCGCTGTCTATGCTGACGCCTGACGCCTTAGATGTTGCCTTGTAGTCTACGACGATCAATTCGCCGTCTTCGTTGACCCAGACGTCGTCAATCGCTCCGAAAACATGCAAGTTAGTTGGTTTGTGCAGCGCCGTGACACCGGTGAAATTGTAGCGCCATGTATTCAGGTCGGCGTGCTGGTACGGGACTACGGCACCGAGGCCGTTATCGGTCATGATCGGGTGCGGCGTGCCGGCCGCGCGATGCTTATCGAATTCCTTTTTGTACAGCTCGTCAATCGTTTTGTTGATATTGAACGGCGGGCCGCTCGGGCGCTTGATTTTCAGCCGCGCGTCCAGCCAGAAACAGCGCGGACACTGCTTGAACAGCTCGATCTTAGACCGGCTGACTTTGAATGGTTCTGACTGCCCCGGCCGGTACGGCTGGGACCTCCGGTTTGTATATGCCATGTAGCTCCAGTATAGCAGTTAGCCTGAGCGGTTCTGGTTGGCCGGCGCGGCGGGCGGGTCCGGCTCATGCGGCGGGCTCGCCGGAGCCGTCGCAGCTGGTTTTACAGGTGGTTGTTCAAACGGTTTGGCCAGGTAGACCGGCTGATGGTTAGCGGCGCCCGGCACGGACGTCTGGTAGACGCGGTGCATGCCATGGTGGCGGATTATGAACGTCATAGCCGCGGCGGCGACAGCCAGGGCGGCCACGAGTAGGATGACCAGCAAGTCGACAGGCGCGTCTTTGACATCCTTGCCGCTGGCAACCGCTTCCTCGGCGCTTGAGATGTAGCTGCCGACCAGGCGCTGGGCCGGATAGACCGCTTGCACCTTATTGAAGTCCTTAAGCGCCGCCGAATAATGGTTCTTCGAATATAATTCGAGGCCCTGCTCCCATTCCTGCTGGGTCGTGCTGTTACTATTAATAGCTACGCCGTTTTTGTCGGCCAGCGCCGTAAAGTCGGCAATGTCCCGTATGTAGCTGGAGGCCGCGTCGCTGGTATCGGTGTCCGCGTAGCGGTATGTCATCAGGCCGATAACTTTGCCCTGGTCATCGACAGCCGGGCCGCCGCTGTTGCCGTGCGAGGCGGCGGCATCAGTCTGGTACAGCGTGCCTTTGCCGCCGGCGGCCTTCCGGATTGAACTCACTACGCCGTCCGTGACGGTCACATCGGTCTGCTGGTTGTCCGTTAAGGGGTTGTTCGCGTCCCCGGGGAAGCCCATTACGATGATTTTTTCGTTTTGCAGCACCGGTCCGGTTTCGAGGGGGATGGCCGGCGCGTTGCTGACGTTGATCTTGAGCAGCGCCACGTCGCTCGAAGAAAAGCCGGCGCTCGGATCGGCGATGGCGGTAAATTGATCCTTGGCGGTGTAGTTGTATGCCAGCAGTCTGGCCTGTTTGATGGCATCGGTATCGTGTTTGAA
>CAYLML010000064.1:2955-5129 GCA_964384985.1 uncultured Candidatus Saccharibacteria bacterium
CAGTGGTGGTAATGGCCGCTAGCTTCTTGACGTCCGGCTGGTTATCGCCAAGCGCGACCAGCGTCATTTCGCCCTCATTGGCAAAATGCAGCTCACTGTCGGGCAAATCATAAATTCTGGCGATGAGCGCCGCCAGCGTGGCCGGGTCGGATTTCGTAGCGTCAATCTGGGCTTGGGTCAGGCCCATGCCCTGCAAGTAGGCCTGGAGCACCGTGTCGTCCGAAGTGACCAAATCAGCGAGCGCGTCCTTGGCGGTGTACACAGCTACGTGGCCGTTAGTCGCGATATAGCCGTTGGCCGTGGCCAGGAAGCCGCTGCCGCTGAACGAGACGCACGAGCTGTCACCAAGAGCCTGACCGCCGACGGTCAGTATACCGCAGACGGTATGGAAAATCTGTACGACAGCCGGCGACAGCGCGTCCGATAAATAGCGGGAATCAAGCGTACCATCCGCATTGGCAGTCTGCTGCGCAAACACTGTATCAGCGCCGAGGACTGCCTGGTCGGCCGAGATAGTAAGGCTGTCGAGCACGGTGGCGAACTCTCCGGGAACCGCCTGGCTGCCGGCTAAGCCATTGATCTCGACGGCGAACGCCTTGCCTTTGCTGACACCGCTCCACAGAATCGCATAGCTCTTGCCGCCCTGCTTGCCGGTAAACTCATAAACGGTCTTTTGCACGGGAATGTTGTTGAGAGTGGAAGGTGTGCTGGAAAGCGTGCGGGCGCTGACCTCGCCGCTGCCGGTTACCGGGAATAAGGTGGCGGCCACGGCAGCCGGGCTGTGGCCGGCGTTGACGGGGTTCTTTTGCGCGGCGGCCAGCGCCGCGGGATCGGGGTTGAACTGCACGCTGAATTGGGTGGCTGCCAGCCGGCCGCTGAGAGCGCCGGGCTTAGCCTTGACAGTCGCCGAAACCAGCGGCCGGCTGGCCTTCAGCTCGTCGCCGGTAACAGTATGCTGCTGGCCGCCATCAATCTCGGTGCCGCTGACGCTGAACATGTCGCTGTCGGCAGTAAACGAATAGCCATAAGCTGACCGCACAACCACCGGGGCGCCGTTCGTGGCATGCGCCGCGGGAGCGGCTGGCGCCGGCGCCGCCGGCTGCTGGTTGCGGCCAGCTAAGACTCCAAGCTCAAAAATACACCCGGCCGCCAGCGCCAGTGCCAGTGCCAGAAAAAAAATGTGGCGCACGCGGTACGGCTTTCGATGATGGGGGTACAGCACCAAGGTGTCATGCCGTTTGTGTCTGGTTTTTTTGGCCACCCGGAATCCTTTTAGTTGCTATAGCATAAGCATATCGTTAAATTGCCGCCCTGCGCAAGCAATTACAGCTTTTCAATCAACCTGATAATATCCGCAGGTTTCTTCGCCAAGCCTGTCACGCCCTCTGCTTTCAGGTCGACCGGCCGGGAAAAGCCCCAACTAGCGGCAACGACCCGTACCCCTAAAGACTGCGCGGCTTGAGCGTCGCGAAGCTCATCGCCGATATATATCGCTTTCCTCGTTTCAACGTGCTGTTCGCGCAGCAGCCGTCGCAGGGCCGGGGCCTTGCCGAACATACCGACTCCGCCGTAAACATCTTTGAAATTGCCTTCCAGTCCGTGCCGACGCAAGAATTTATTAATATTGCGCGTGGTATTTGTGCTCAGAATAAATAGTTTATGCCGCTTGGCATGCAGCTCGCGGATCACCTCCGGCATGCCCGCGAAGGGCTCGATATTCTTCATGGCCGGGTTCATTTGGTGCCTGCCCTTGAAGAACAGTCCCGGCAGCCGGTGCCATGAAATACCCAGATGACGGGCTATGCGAGCCATCGACAGACCATGCAGCGCCGCTTTTTGGTCTTTGGTCAGCGGCGGCCGCCCGGCCTCATCGCTCAAAAACGCTACCGCGTAGTCAAACGTGTTGGCGATCGTGCCGTCAAAGTCAAAAATAATCGTAGCCACAGTGTACTTATTCTACCCTACTTAATTGGTTCGTAGGGAATGTGGCACATGCCTCGGCCAGTACGTTCGGTATACTTCTGATGGTAATCCTCTGCCTCGTAAAATTTGCCGGCCGGGGCGATTTGGGTCACTATCGGCTTATTGAATTTTGGTTCGGACTCGTACTTGACCTGCTGGGCGATCTCGAGCTGATCCTTATCGAAGTAAAATATGGCTGACCGATAGCTGTC
>CAYLML010000065.1:0-5077 GCA_964384985.1 uncultured Candidatus Saccharibacteria bacterium
ATGGTGGTCATACGTGGTGTCCAGTTCGCCCGGCCTTGGCTGGCGGGTCGTCCAAGTGGGGGTGGCTTCCGTTATGCCTGCCTCGCATACACCTTCGGCTGTCGCTGACTTGCCTACAGCAGAAGCGCCGATAAAAGAGACCACAAACGCATCCGGTGCCAACGGTGTAAGAGGGCCCATTAACGCCTCGCGGTCAGCACGCACTGAATATTCCCTGCAAGAGTTACCGGTAGTACATGGATATTGGCGTGTGTAGAATAATTAGACATAAGCTCAAAACGCTTAAGCCTAATTTATAAAAACAATATTAAATATAAATTAAATAATTATTAAATCTGTGGAAATCAGTTAACCATAGTGCTGTCCGGGCCGCTGGTAGAACCGCCGAGACTGTTATAAAACAGGAGTTTAGTACCGGCAGGGCACCGCTCGTCATTAGATATATAAACATAACGCAAGGCACCGCTGGTTGTCTGGCAGGGGCTGCTATAAACTGTTCCTGGCACGGAGGGGTCATAATCGGTTTGATATTGATCGTTGCCCAGGCATTTAGGCGTGCCCTGTGAAACATACTCTATGGTGTCAGCCGTATCGCAAATGTGCAGATATTGCGGCGGCCGGCGCTGACCCTGTTTATTGACTTCCTCTCCTCCGGAAGAAGGTGACGACTGAGGAGAGCTATCCGGATTATATGAAGGAGTTGTATTCTGGCTGGACTGGTCGTTGGATTTGGAGGATTTCAAAGCTTGGTAGCCTATGATCGCGGCAAGCGAAATAATGCTTAAAACAAGGATAATAACGAAGCGCGGTTTCATCGCAGATTTGGTCCGGTCTTTCTATGCAGTTTGTACCAGTAGTAGCCGAATATGCCGCCGGCAATCACTATATTGATAAAGGCGTGCAGAAACCGTACCCACCAAGAGTTGCTACCCGTGCCCGGTGTAAGTACGCTGTACGAGCCACCGCTTAGCAGGCTGCCTACATAATTGATCAGCTCCCCTATAAGGACGGCAAAACTTATAACCATAATTATCTGTATGCTGCGGCGCCGGCTGGCATCGCTCAGCAGTGATTTATCTGCCTCTTCCTTTGCCTCAAGGCGTAGAAACAGGTAAGCGAATATCGGAAAACCGACTATCAGCGCCGCTTCGGCGTAGGGGTTCAGGAACGAACTGGCCAGTCCGGCCGACTTAGACGACATGTCCACGACGGCATTCAATAATGAAGCGAGACCAATGGCGGCCACGCCTAGACTTATAAGCATAATGAAATATTCGATACCATAGCTGCTATAAACCTCGGTTACGGCTATGGGGCGGTCGGTATCATCCCTAAAAACTGACGGCGCCGCAACCGGCGCCGGCTGGGGAGTCGGGGCGGGGGGTAAAGGGGCGGGTTGTGGCGGCTCAAATGATGCGGGTAATTCGTGGTCTGGCCGAAAGGGCGGGTTTGTATTATGGAGATGTTCGTCCATTTGACACAATAGTAAACAAAGTGCTTATGGTTGTCAATTGACGTTTAAGCGGAGGCGCTGGTCGGCGGTTATTTGACTTTGTAGTTCGGCGCCGGAACCCTGCTCTTGAGTTCGAGCAGAACCATGCCTGCGCCCATCCAGGTGGCGAGCAGGACTACGATGAATCCCAGGATAGGTATCATGGACAGGATTACCAGCACCAGGCCGCCCGCCAGTACTATTAGTACCGGATGTTTTTGACCGCTCCATATTCGCCGACCCAGGTAGTAAGCGGAGAACAACCCGCTGGTCAAAACTATGAGCAGCCAGCTGAGCAGTGTCAGGATACCCAGTGGCACGCCAATGATTGTAACCATTAACAACGCGCTCAACACCGGCACGACAATCGCCGCCACGAACCCGGTTCCCAAGGCCAGCCACGGCCGCTTCATACCCTGCTTGCTGACCTTGTGTACGGCCTGCGGGAAAAGCGCGGTGAGGATGACGCCGGTCACAAGTGCGAGCAGGCCGGCAATCAGGGCTATCACGCCGCGGAAAAACAGGAATGACGCGAATGAAATCGATTTCTTGTGCGGTATGTGACGGGTAATTGTGCCATTAACTGCCGAACCGCTTGCACGGGCCAGCGCGGTATTGCTGGTGTAATCTATGGAGCCCTTGACTTTAGCGCTTGACGTTAGCGTCAGCTTAGTGACACTGCCCTGCACATCCCGGCCTACCGTGCCGCTCAACGTCGTATCTGCGCCGCCGATCGCCAGGTCGCGCCCGACTCCGCCGTTCATAACTATGGTGGTGGCGGCCAGGCTGGCGTCTTCACCGATTGAGCTTCTGGAATCTATATTGATGGTTTGCGCCGCGATGCTGGCGTTTCGGCCAACACTGCCGCTGATATTCACGGTCTGAGCGCCGACGCGGACACTGCCATCAACCTTACCGCTGATATTCACGGTCTGAGCCCCGCAGATAACGTCTCCCTTGACCGTACCGCTGATGTTCAACGTTTGGGTTCCACAAATCACATCGCCGTTTACGGTACCGCCTATGTCAATGCTGCGCGCTCCCAGCCATAGGCTTTGGTCGCGGGTCTGGCCAGCCGGTATAGTCTCGTTTTTAGTAGAGGTGAACCCTGTAAAGGCGTGGGCTTTAGGGGTGAGAGTTAACACAAAGACGCATGAGGCCGCTATTGCTACGAACAGTGCTAGCCGCATTTTCATGAATACCTCCTCTTGTTAAGCATGATTATATACCCCGGAGCCCCAAACGCAACTAGTATGGGTCAAAAGTAAGAATCCCGGCTATCCGTAAACCAGAACACCTATAACTACCGATAGGTTAACTATCTCCCATAAGATAAAACTTACGATGATGCTTTTTTCTTTATGCGCCAAGCCGTACAAAATCCAAGGAAAAGTCACTATGAATATAAGGGACCAGGTGGCCAGCGACACGCCTTTGGCCGAATGCGTGGAGAAAATGCTGTAGGTTTGCGGCAGAACGGTAAACGGGCCGACTACGCCGGCCACAAAGGTAAGCTTGTCCAAAAACGTTATGTATGGCGATTTGCGCTGGGGTTTTAATTTTTGCCTGCGCTCGTATTTATGGCGCATGCCAAGATAGTGCATAATTTTACTATAGCATTAAGGGCTTCAGCCCACGAGGCGCGCCCGCCGCATTCGCGCGGCGGACTTATTCCAGAGGTGTCGAAAGACCGCTGACAACCAAAGTGTCGTAGTAGCCGCTCTCCCCAAGATCAGGCAGGCGTCCGGCAGCCATGGCGGCTTTCATTATGTCAACGAGTGAGCCTACCGTGGCGAGCTTCTGTTCGCTGAGCCATAAGTCTCCGGGGACACCCCTTACCGCAGGATTAAAAATGTCTTCTTGGCCTTCGTTGGCTATGCGCGTGCCGACTGTGCTCACGCTCTGCTCGTCAGGATCAGGACCATTGTAAATAACCACGTACAATGTATTTTCAACATGCGAAGGGTCGCATGGTTCTTCCAGTAATATGTTTTCGGCGACTCTGAACTGCGTGGATCCGTCAACGTGTATGGGGCAGGTGCCATTCTCTTCGATCAGGCGCTCAGCCTCTACTTCGCTGATACCATGAAAAGCTGCAACATCGTGCTTGGCGTCGAGCGTAGCATCACGATAGGCCTGCCTGTCCATAGCTATGACGTCGGCTACAATTCCCGAAGCGAATAATACCGCGTGGTTCCTGGCGAGCAGGCGCTGCAGAGTATCTTCTTGGGGAGCCACTTGCGCGCGCAGCCAGGCGGCCTCCTCGGGAGACGTCACGCCTTCGCATACTACATTACCTGCTTCAACCCAGCTAAGTGTTTCCGGATCTGGAACCAACATGGCCGATTATCCTTTCAAGTATTCGGAATAAAAAATAATCTTTATATTATACACGAAATTTGGCGAAAGGCAAAACCACTTTAGTAGTTCAGGATTTTGGTAAGAAGGATCTTAAGCGCGCTGACTTCGTCAGGTGTGAGCTCGGCCAGAGCAGGGGAGTTATTGGCCGAAATCTGCTCCAGTAATTTAGTGCGCAGCTTCTTGCCGGAGGCGGTCAGCTCGATATTTTTAACGCGGCGGTCATGCGCGTCTTCTTTGCGTTCAATAAATTTTAACTCCAAAAGACGGTCAACAACACCGGTGGCCGTCGACGCGTCGCAGCTCAGCTGCATGGCCAGGGCTTTTATAGGCTCGGGTTTGCCGGGTTCCAGCAGTCCCAGGGCGAAGACCTGCATAAGGGTCAATCCATGCTCTTCGGCTTTTTTAATAAGGCCTTGCTTAGCCAGGAACGATGCCCGTATCAGCAGCCAATTAAGCGTGTTTTTTAATTGAAATTCATTATATTCATCCATAAATAACAGTATAGTCACCTTAGTTTATTATGTCAATAGTTGACAAGATCAACTATCTACGAGTACAATAGTTTATAACATCAAGTAATAAGTAATAAACAACGGAGGATGCCTATGAAAAAAAGTGTTTCCAAATGGTTCGTGTTCACGCTCGTCGCTATCGCGCAGTTTATGGTGGTGCTGGATACGGCGATTACTAACGTGGCGCTGCCAACTATTAAGCAGCAGCTGCATTTTACTGACAGCACATTGCAATGGGTCGTTACGGCCTATGTGCTGACGTTTGGCGGCTTCTTGCTACTTGGCGGCCGGGCGGCTGACTTGTTCGGCCGGCGCCGGACCTTATTAACCGGTATGGTGGCGTTCACGTCTTTTTCTTTCCTGATCGGTATTTCCCATTCCGTGCCGATGCTGATTGTGCTTCGGGCGCTTCAGGGCCTGTCGGCCGCGTTGATGTCGCCGTCGGCGCTTTCCATCGTTCTGACGACGTTTCGTGACGGCCCCGACCGCAACCGCGCGCTCGGCTACTGGACGCTGGTAGCTACCGGCGGTGCGGCCGTGGGCCTGCTGCTGGGCGGCGTATTGACCGAATACGTGGGCTGGCGCTGGAACTTCTTTATTAATGTGCCTGTAGGAGTCGTAATGTCGTTTATGATTTCCAGGTTCGTGCCGGAGCATGCCCGCGAAGAAACATACACAAGCCTGGACTTGCGCGGTGCCTTGTTGGTTACCT
>CAYLML010000066.1:0-5074 GCA_964384985.1 uncultured Candidatus Saccharibacteria bacterium
TCTCGAAATAACTCGGCATATGGATAAAAGGCCGTTTCTACATCCTTGGCGGCGTTGGGAAAGATCAACAGATTTTCCGCATCATCCTCAGAAAATTTACGTGTGTCGCCAAAAGGAACAGCTTGACGCTCAATGTGATTACCTCTTGCGAACCAATCAATTGACCCATGAAGTTTTGTGAAACGAACTACTCCTTCGAGTGGACGCGCCTCTCCTCGGCCTCCCGGCGGAGTGTAATGAATGTCAACATCAAATCTTGAAGCGCGAAATCGCGGAGTAAGCGCGCCTACAAATCTATCGATTGGCCTAGCGGCTATGAGGTCAAACCCTCGTTCGATTAGGCGATCGTAGTTCGTTGTGAAAACGTGAAGCCGATCGCGAGAGGCGGTACGGCTTGCAAAGCTCAGCAGAAATTCGGAGAGGAGTCGTTCGAACCGAACCTCATTGCTTTCGTTCCGTTGGCCCGTGCTCGCAATTCCCTGCTCCATCGACACGACAGCGTTTGCGAACTGGGAGAGCGCCCGGTTGATATTCCACTTAAACGATCCATGACGCGAGTCGTTGAGGACCCCCAAGCCGGCCTCAAGCGCCAATGCAGATCTAAATTGATCCTCAATATTCGGCCCGCCTCGGCCCATTTTTTTCGCCGTTTCGGCGGCAGCCTTTTCGATGAGAGCGTCAAAGTCGGGATCAATAGATATCATCGCCATCGACAGGGCATCTTCACCGGCGGCCCTCGCCAAGCCGAGACCAAAGCCACTGCCGACAAGCAAATTAAGGTGTTCACTTTGAAACAACGCAGAGAGCCAGGGCTCGATGCGCTTGCGGTGCGCTTCTGCGACACCGTCGCCATCCTGAGCCTCTATGAGGTCGTCAGCATCGTACCGTCGGTTTTCTACGCGATAGTAATTCGTCGCCACTGTTGATATCTCCCTCTCGGCGAGTATAGCCCTTATTGCAACCAATGACAGAGGGACGTGGCTGCGATATATCCCGGGCTAATTGGGCGGCAGGGAACGTTGTCTTTCGATCTTCCGCCAACCCCGGGCGGCTTATCTAAGAAAAGAGCTTTCGGTTGCCGAACGCCGCTTCGGCGCATCTCGCGGACAACGGATCTGGGCAGACGGTTAACCGACGACATCATCAAAGGAAGACCGCAAGCCCCGGGGGGCGCCGGCTCCTAGTCAAAACTCTTATCGGATAAGTAGTCCACAACCGCCTTCTGACAGGAGATATTCTTTGCACAGGCCTGCCGCGCCGCCTCATTGAGCCGCGCTTCGTGAGAACGTAGGAACTCGTATGCGTGCCACTGATATCCCAAATAGGCCGTTAGCAACATTGCGATTGGGTATCGCCAGGCCAGGACAGCGTCTCTGAGACCCGATCTCTTGCTGCCGCCCCAGAAGATGATGAGGGCGAATATATAAACGGCAAGGAGGGAAATGCTTAGGCGCCAGCCGCGCGGCAGGAGTTCGCTTAAGAGACGATTTAACCCCTCCCCGATGACGGCTGCGGTCCCCCAGACGGCTACATACTTGATGGTGAGGTCGAACAGCTCTTCAGCCTGGCCTCGCTGCCGGGTCTTTTCTGAAACGTCCATTGGGGGTCCACCTGAAAGGTCGCCTCCTGGCAATGTAGACTATAAGTCCCATAGGCCGCCACCGAAAAATGAGATTCAAAGTCCGTGGACCCAGAGTCTTCAACGCGGCCCTCTACTGGGCATGGAAGACGGGACGGGAATCATCAGGGTGGTGGCGGAGGCCGTTCGGAGAGCCCGGAAGGCGGCCGACCTGTCCCAAGAGGACCTGGCTTTGGAGGCAGGCCTCGATCGGACCTACATCTCGCAGGTGGAGCGCGGGAAGCGGAACGTGACGATCATCGTTTTGGCCCGCATTGCGAAAGCCCTCAAGACGACGCCAGATCGGTTGCTGGTGCCCGGCCGGAAGGGAAAGGCTTAGCGGCGCCATACGGGATGCCCGATAGGACGGCCGCTTAAAGAATGTCTCCTGTCGGGGGATGAGCGGATATGGCCTGGACTACCCGCGACTTGCGAGTATGAGCCTAGGCAGACCTTGGACGAGACGGCCATTGCGATGCAGTATGACACTGTCGTGATCGCCTATTTTGTAAACAGTTGGTTTGATCCTGACTATATTTTAAAGGGGCTAAGCCGCACTTCTGATTTGCTGGAATTGAGAACCAACATGACTGAGGAAGCCGCTCCAGAGCGGAAAGATAGTCCCGCAAGTCGTATGAGTGTCCCATCGGTAAAGCTTCGACCGAGGCTGACATTTAGAGACCTGCTACGGGCTCTCGGTGACGCATTATCTGTGCCCACCTCTTGGTGAGTAACGCCCGGATTGAGTCCGCGAACTGTGCAATAGCGGACGATAGTGGTGCATAGCCAAACCCGTTTACAGAGCATGACCTATAGCAAATGACACCCGAAGTGGCTGCGCTAAGGTCTGACGTTGGGTCGGCCGCTCGTCCCGCCGTGTCAACCATCGCTCTCCATCGGCTTGGTGGCGAACCGCGAGGCATCCATGCTGGCGGCCTTCAAGCATCGGGTGCTGCTTGGTCAGCTTGAGAACAAAAAGCAGATGGGTTTGTGGCTGCCCTTACGGTTCGGCTCTAGGTAAAGTCGGTGATGAGGTGGAGAGCCATCAATCATCTCAGTCTGCAAGGCCCACGGTTCAAGAGATCCAATTCGGCCGGCGGCTAGGGTTCCCCCTTAAGGCCCCCCTAAGCTTCCTCCCTTTAGCGGAGACGTAAGGCCGGAAACGCTTATACATTAGGCCTAACTTTGATTTAAACAGTCGCGCGGCGGGGCCATGATATCGAGATGTAGTTAAAGCCTATGGCAACATTTGCTCGTGAGGAGCACGCATCCACAATCTCTGCCGCGTTTGCTGAGATTCTTTCCAGAGGCCAAATTCGGTAAACAGCAACTGCTGTTGTTCTTTGGAATTGCCTTTAGCTAGCCTTGCGTCCAACACATTCTTTCCCATGTGGCAGGCACTAAAAAATCGTCTTAGCTTCGCGTATACGACCTGAAGATCAACCTGGCGAAAGTCAGCGAACGACATGAATTCATCGAGCGCTGCAGGAAAGAAACTGGCGGCGATGGTATTCACCCGCAGCTGAGCATCACGCAGAGCATCTTTGGCATCTTGAGCTGCTTTTTCTATGTTCGTCGGAACTGATTCGACCCGGCTAAATCCCGAAAGCGCGTCGGTAATTCGCTGCCGCGTCGTGTCTACTGCCTTCGTGAACTCTCGTAACTCTTCCTCAGCTTGTTGGAAAAAGTACCTTTCCCATTGCGCGATGGTTTGCGTCTCTTGTTGCGTATCAAAATCGGCGGTCGCTTTCGGACCTACTATTACCTCTCCTGCACTGATCCGAATGAGATCCGTTCTGCTTTTAAATTCGGCTAGGCGGGCTCTTTCTCTCGCCTCTGTGGTGACAGCCGCTCGCATAGCCGACTGCACCTTGTGAAAATGACGGAACACGTCAGACGCGTGCCGGGGAATAAATAACTCCTCAACAATTTTCGGCCAGCCCGTCCGCTTGTGTAGAAATCGTTTCGCAAATTGAAGCGCTCCATAGGCGGTGACAACCGCGCCGACCGTCTTTACGACAATCTCGATACGATCCTTCACGCCTGGGTCTGACTGTAAACCAGAGATCAAGATAATGAGATCTGCAACAAGACCTATGACGTAGTTGAATGCTAATGTTATCTGTTCCATGGTGCTAAGGATCTTTGCGGTATCTTCTACAATCACGGCCCCAATGGCTAAGGTCGAAAGATTGCCGATGCTGTAGATCAACTCTGCAGCCTCACAGCCGATTCACCCAATATTGCACAAGAGTTCTTTTCGGTTCAGATACTACCGTAGCGCGAGTGCTTGTTCCGTCAAGCGCGACGCACGGCGGCAGATCTGCGTTTGAGGCCGTAACCCACCGTCCGATGCGACAAATTGGCCCTTCGCGGGCTCGTGATTGGCATGTGATCAAGCCGGCTGAAATCATCCGGTTGCCTCTTCATGGGCACCCCAAGTGAACCCCGCCGAGCGTCTCCCCCACGCACCATCGGCGGGGTTTTTGTTTGAGCTTAACACCGACGACTGGATTTAAATACCGTCGAGTAGCCTGGCTGCGCTCTCAGGGCTATGCTGAGTGACACGATAACTCTTCGAACTCCATTTAGCTTCGTCCAGGCCGGATGTCTCCCGATTGCCATCCGGAGATGAGCCGGGTGATGGATGCATTGTCCCCTTCCTAGCAAGATCGCAGCGTTGTTCTGCTAGGTCCGAAAAGTGCCAAAACCCGAAATCGCGCTCTATCGGCTCGCGGCAATTCTGCGCTGGTCTCGGTGTCGCCAAGGTGTTAGTCTATCACATTTTCAACCATTGCGATATGCACTCATATATAAGGCGTTGACCACGAGCCAACCGGCGCTCGCGGGCTATTTTGTAGTCTAGCTTGTATCGTGCACTGGAGATCACATCATGCGCGCTCTGACAGCCGCTGCAATCACGACGCTTTTCCTAGCCGTTTCTAACCAAGGTGCGAGTGCAATCGACCTGCCCCCGCGGGACGACGTTGCGCCGTTTATCGACGAGTTACGCGAGTTGTTTGCTCCATTCCACATCACCCCAATAATCGTGCCGAGGGGCGAGCAGGTCGGTGATTTCTTTGACCGACAGGCAAATACTCTACTTGCAAGCGCAGACGACTGCTTCCCGAAGCTTAAAATCAGAACCCAACAAAGTCAGCTGCCGTCTGTATCTACTATTTCCAGTCGGGGCCTGGCTGCGGCTCTGGGCGCTTCGGGCGTCTTCGAAGCCGAAGGCGGCGCAGCAAACCAACAAAGCTACACGCTTTCATTCAAAGATGTTGAAGTGCGCACGGCATCCGTAGTTCAACTCCGAAATGCGCTGCCTAGTAAATCGCCCCAGGAATGTGAACTGATCAGGCCATTCCTTCAGGCGCTTGGTTCAGCAAAATCGAGCCCAGCCGCGTCGATTCCTGGCTTAAAGACGCAACTGCGACGGGTCGCGACCGTAAAAGC
>CAYLML010000067.1:0-5013 GCA_964384985.1 uncultured Candidatus Saccharibacteria bacterium
ACCAGTAATAACGGCTGCTTGCTATACTTAAGGGGTGGAACAGAAGTGGCGGTCGCCGCGCGGCCAATACATCATCGCGCTCGTTATCTCTTCTCTGATAAGTGTGAGCCTGTTCGCTTATGGGTTGTGGCGGAACCACAGCCTTGATTCCGTTTATTTGTCGTGGAACCTTCTTCTGGCCTGGCTGCCCCTGGTTTTCGCGCTTAGGTTAACTGCGGTTCTGCGCCGGAAATTATGGTCGAGCTGGGAGGCTCTGGCCGTTAGCCTCTTATGGATAGCGTTTTTGCCGAACAGCTTCTACCTGATCAGCGATTATATTCATTTGCAGGAAGTACAGCCCGCTGACATTTTGTATAACGCGGTGATGTTCACTTCGTTTGTTATGACCGGCGTGGTGCTGGGATTTAGCAGCCTGTATCTTGTTCATTGGCAGCTTCGACGCCGGTTTACCGACCGCGAAGCGGCCTTTTGGGTCGGGGCTACATTGCTCATGTGCAGCATAGCCATATATATGGGCCGTGACTTGCGTTGGAACACTTGGGACTTGCTAGTAAACCCCGCCGGTTTGCTGTTTGATATTTCCGACCGCCTGCGGCACCCCGCGGCCTACCCGCAAATGCTTTTGGTCATAGCGGCATTCTTCGTGCTGCTAACCGGCCTGTACAACTTGCTGTGGCGGGGAATCAGGCTGTTTTCGCGGCCGGTCAGTCCAAGGCCGCGGCTTAGCAGCGATAACCCCTCATAACAGCGACCTCTTCCTGCTATAGTTATAGTAATGACCAGCCAGCGCAAGGTATCCGTAGGAATCGTAGGAATATCGGGTTATTCGGGACGGGAGCTGCTGCGGTTGCTCCTGGACCATCCTGAAGCCGAGGTAATCTACGTTTCGGCCAACACTACCGAAGGGCCGGTTTCGGATATCTGGCCTGAATTTGCCGGAAAAACGGACTTGATCTGCCATTCCTATGATTCTGCCGCGGCTGCCAAGGCAGACCTGGTTTTCTTAGCTACTCCGCACACGGTCAGTATGAAACTGGCGCCGGAACTGTTGGAGCGCGGCGTACGCGTTATAGATATGAGCGGCGATTTTCGCCTTTCGTCGGCCAAGACGTATACGCGCTGGTATAAGGCCTCGCAGCATGATGCCCCCCACTTGCTGAACGACGCAGTGTACGGGCTGCCGGAACTGTATGCCAAGCAGATTAAGGACGCGGCCCTGGTCGCCAACCCCGGCTGCTATCCGACGGCCAGTATTTTGTCGGTGGCGCCGGTTGCTAAGCGGGGCTTATACAGTATCCATGTTGATGCCAAATCAGGCACGAGCGGAGCGGGGATCGCTAATAGCCCGGCGCTGCTCAACGACATGCAAGATAACTTTAAGGCCTACAAAGTACTGGCTCACCAGCACAGTCCCGAAATTACCGAACAGCTTTCCTTTTTAGCGGGCAGGCCTTTGCCAGTTGCTTTCGTACCTCACCTGCTGCCATTCGAACGGGGCATTTTCGCCACGGTTTACATCAGCCTGGAGGAGGCGATGACCCAGCCGGCCGCCCAGGATGTTTTCGAGGATTTCTACAAGGACGACCCCTTCGTTACGGTGCTGCCGGCCGGTGCGGAGCTTGAAATAAAAAGCGTCGTAGGCACCAATAACGCCGAAATACAAGTCGCGGCGGATCCTGAACAAAAACTGCTGGTCGTAATGACAGTCATAGATAATCTCCTCAAGGGCGCTTCAGGGCAAGCAGTGCAAAATTTTAACCTTATGTACGGGTTTGACCAGACAATGGGGCTTCACGTATGAAGAAGGTTGAAGGCGGCATACTGGCAGCCCGGGGATTTGGCGGCGGCACGGCCGCTGCCGGCATCAAGGCCGCGGGCAAGCCGGATGTGGCCCTGTTATGGAGCGCGACGCCGACCGTAGCCGCCGCCGTCTTCACCCAGAACAGCGTTGTGGCTGCGCCGGTCCGGCTTAGCAAACAGCATTGCCGCGACCATAAAATACAGGCGATAGTCGTAAATAGCGGCAACGCCAACTGCATGACCGGCGCGGAAGGCGCGCGGCATGCCGAGCGAATGGCGCAGGATACGGCCGGACTGCTTAGCATACCAATGGATGAAGTCCTGGTGGCCTCGACCGGAATTATCGGCAAGCCGCTGCCGATAGATAAGGTAAGCGACGGCATAAAAACTGCCTTTGAACACAAGGAGGCAACTACAGCGGAAGATATCGCTAAGGCGATCATGACTACCGACACGCATCCGAAATCCGTCGCCTACACCTGTGAAATCGACGGTAAAACCGTAACGATCGGCGGCTGCGCTAAGGGCTCGGGCATGATGCAGCCCAACATGGCTACCATGCTTTCGTTTTTGGCGACCGACGCGGCAATCGCTCCGGAATTGCTGGATAAGGCGCTGCGCGAGGCCATCCGCACGACATTTAACTCCATTACCGTCGATGGCTGCACCAGCACCAACGATACGCTGGCAATCCTGGCGAACAGCCAGTCTGGCAACCCCGAAATCACCGAAGAAAATGATGATTATAAGACGTTCGTGGAGACGCTGCGCCAGGCATGCCTGGACCTGGCGCTGATGGTCGTCCGCGACGGCGAAGGCGCGACCATGCTCGTGACCGTCAACGTCAAAGGTGCCGCTGACTATGACCAGGCCAAAACCATCGCGTACGCCGTAGCCAATTCGCCGCTGGTCAAAACGGCCGCCCACGGCAAGACCGGAAACTGGGGCCGTATCGCCCAGGCCGCGGGCGTGCCCGGCTTCCCGTTCAACGAGGATTCACTTGACATAAAAGTAACGAACCCGGCCGAAACCGAACTCAATATCGACCTGACCATACAGCTAGGCGATGCCGAAGCCACCGTCTACACCTGCGACTTCAGCAAAGAGTATGTCGACATAAACGTCGAATACAACTGAAGTCTAAATTATCCATACCCCCCGAAGTATTTAGCTTTCCAAGCAGCCGGGTCTTCCACTACTTTCGCGGCTGACTCGACTATGCCAAGCATGGATTCAAGCGCGCGGTCCGACATGCTTGCTGATATATCCGTCGTGGTTTTAATGCGCTCAGTACCTTTGTGGGGAGTTTTGTCTTCAGAATAAGTGTTAGTCAACATGGCTACTATTTTTTCTTCAGCCTCTCGACGCACGGAAACCGTTGCCAGTGAAAAATCAAAAGTGTCCATGACACGGCAGCCTAATACCGTATCAAGCGGCGTTTCTTCCGGCACTGTTCCTATTGGGAGCCTCGGGTTGGCCCTAGGAGAGTTTTTTGTCGTATAAACACGCAAATTACCATCCTGAATGTAAATTTCCTGCGTAGTAAAAATTGTTGGGATCTGCGGGTCTTCGGGCAATGGGTAGTCTGACTCGTCCGGATCCGGACGCTCAATGGCGAGCTGACCCACGTTAAACCGTGGTGCGCCCGTGCTATCTGGCTCTCTGGGTTTTCCTTTCTTAATCGTAAGCTTTAACCCGGTGTGTGGGTCGGTAGCACTAGCTTGGCCTCTAAAATTAAACGGTCCGGAAAATTCTTGGGTACTGATATGCTCTATTGCTTCCCGCAACCTGCCGGCTACATTGGAAGTTTCACCGCCCTCGCCAGATGGTGGCTGCGATCCGGGAGAAGACGGAAATTCTTGACTGGACATATTGATATAGTATCAAATAAGCGATTTTATAATCAATCAGCTATCGGCGAGAGCTTGGTTTATCTGCTAAAATAAGGTTAATGACCGAAGAAGAATTCGACCAGTACGTACTGCCTTCATACCAGCGTTTCCCAATTACCATAGTCAAAGGCAACGGCAGCTACATCTACGATAAAGACGGAAAGAAATACCTGGATTTCCTGTCGGGCTGGGGCGTTTCAAACCTTGGCCACCGGCCGAAACCAGTTGTCGAAGCCATTACTAAACAAGTACATGAGCTGATCCACGTGCCGAACGTGTTTTATCTGGAACCGCAGGGCAGGCTGGCCAGGCTGCTCGTAGAAAATAGCATTGAGGGCAAGGTGTTCTTTTGCAATAGCGGCACAGAAGCTAATGAGGCCGCCATAAAGTTTGCCAAACTGTACGGGCAAGGCAAGCGCCACACCATCATCACCGCCGAGCGGTCGTTCCACGGCCGGACTTCAGCTTCTATGGCGGCTACCGGGCAGCAATCCGTCAAGGAAGGCTTCGCGCCGCATTTACCGGGCTTCGTGCACGTGCCGTTCAATGATGTCGAAGCGTTGTGCGCGGCGGCTGACGACACCGTGGTGGCCATCATGCTAGAGCTGGTGCAAGGCGAGGGTGGCATCCATGTGGCTACGCCCGAATACGTCGCTGCCATACGGAAAATCTGCGAAGAAAAAGACATATTGCTGATCGTAGACGAAGTGCAGTCCGGCATCGGTCGCACGGGCCCACTTTTCGCCTACCAGGATTACGACGTTACGCCGGATATTATTACCAGTGCCAAGGCTTTGGCCAGCGGCTTGCCGATTGGCGCGACCATTACCGGCAACAAGGTCGCGGCACTTATAAAGCCTGGCATGCATGGCAGCACGTTTGGCGGCGGTTCGCTGGTTTGCGAGGCCGCCATCGAGACTTTGAAGATGGCGCTCACGCCGGCCATCAGGCAAAATGCCGCTATGCTGGCGGACCTATTCACCGAAAAACTGCCGGAACTAAAGGTCAAACACAAAAGCATCACCCAGTTCAGGCAGAAGGGGCTGATGATCGGAATTGAGCTGGACCGCAGCTCCAAACCGGTGGTCCAGGCCTGTTTGGACAAAGGATTATTCGTGAACAGTACCCAGAATATCGTTATTCGTTTGCTGCCGCCGCTGACCGCGACCGCCGCGGAGGCTGAGAAGGCGCTGGCAATTATTGATGAGGCGTTGTCGGCGTAGTGGCAAAAATAGCTGACTTACCCCAAAAACAAGTCGACCGCTACTTACAGTCGCTGCGGGACTTCGAGCCCCAACGCCAGCTGCTCGTCAAAGTCGGC
>CAYLML010000068.1:0-4959 GCA_964384985.1 uncultured Candidatus Saccharibacteria bacterium
CATTGTTCTTGGTTTTGCCTTCACCCTCAGCTCAATCTTACAAAGGAATGCCTCAGAGGCGTTTGCCATCAACTCTGTAGCTGTTCACCAAACAGCAAAAACCCGTGCCGGCCTGCCGATACGTCTCGAAATTCCAAAAATCGGGGTTGACGCCGCCCTCGACTACGTGGGGATTACGCCGCAGGGACAGCTGGGCGTGCCTGCAGGCCCTACCAATGCTGCCTGGTACGACCAAGGGCCACGCCCCGGAAATACCGGGAATGCCGTTATTGACGGACATTTTGGCTACAAAGACAATATCCCTGCGGTATTCGATAATTTACACGCGCTGCAAAAAGGAGACAAGGTATACGTTAAGGACGACAAAGGCATTGCTGCCACTTTCGTAGTACGTGAAGTGCAGACTTATGGTTCTAGTGAATACGCTCCGGCCGTATTCCGCTCCAGCGACGGCAAAGCCCATCTTAACCTTATTACCTGCGAGGGAACCTGGAATGAAACGCAAAAGAGCTTCTCCAACCGGCTCGTAGTGTTCACAGATAAAACGACATAGCGGCCGCGTTCTTAGTAAAGACGGTTAATTGGCAACTACGGTTACAGTCATTGGAATACTATACGTACCCGTGGGTTGTAGATCGGGAACTTTCTGGGATAAAGACACGCCGGTGAGGTCCCAGTAGCAATTTGTTCCGGCACTTGCCGAAGCGCTCATGAGAGTAATGTTGTCTGTGACCCCCTGGTTAAATGCGCTGGCGGAGCCCTTTGTTAATCCCGTGACTGTACAGCCTGATTGAGGCGTAATCGTACTGACAGAAGGGTCGGCGCTCAGCTGCCCGGCAATGCTGTCAGCATCTGCGCCATCACCGCAGCCGGCGGGGCTTCCGGAGCCGTCATTAAAGTCGTAGGACGAGGTGCCTGACGACCAGTTGCCGGTCGTACCTGCCGTGGCGGCAATCGATAATGACCACCCGGGTGTAGCAGTGGTATTGGATGCCCTCACTTTTTGTGCCGAAACTCCCAATGTTCCAGTAGCAGTCTGACATGTACCGCTGGCCGCCAGGCTGGACATTGACACTGATGGCGAAGCCACCGTTGCTCCGCCAGCGTCGACGATATCTGCGCTTAAAGATCCTGCCGGCGGCACGTAGGCATTGTATGCGAAACTGGCGGCCCAGCCGACTTTGGAGGCAATGCTTGTTTCGGGTGATACGCCGCCGGGTTCAGTAGAGCTCCAGGTCAAGTTGGTGCCGTCAAAACTTATTTTTTTCGTAAACAGGTCACTCTGGCCATCGACGGTTATATACGTTGCTTCCGCGGCGTTGAATGGATTCGGATACAAATACATTTCGCCGGCCGCGCCTGTAGCGCTCGGTGCAGGCGCGCCGGTATAATCCGTCTGCGTTGCTGACCAAGCACTGGTATTTTTGTTGAAATACAACCAGTCCACGCCGGATGAGGCACTATCGTCATACGTTACGACAGCCCGGGACTGACCGCCGCTTTGCAGCCATGTTACCGAAGTCCTCACTAACGAAGCCGCGCTAGTACTAGCGGTATTGTCATAATTGTTAAAGTTTGCCCAAGTGCTGCCCGTCCACATGGCTGCTTCGGCATAGTTACCGCTGGAGCCGTTCCAATCAGAAACGTTAGCATAAGCAATATAATTCGTGCCGGGTTCGGGGGCTAGTTGTATATCCTCTGGCTGAATCTTAAAGCTTGTACTGCCCGTTGTAACTGTCCCCCAAGCTCCGCTAGTACCAGCCGCCCGGCTGACAAAGCGCGGAAAGGTGTCAATGTCATCCCCCCACATGATAAGCAGTTTGCCGCTTGTCTGCTCAAAAGCCAGGTCGAAGTCTCGCGAGCTGATTACGGTAGCGGAGCCTGGTAGCGTAAGCGAGGTATCGAGCGCTGCGCTCGGCTCACCTTTCCACACCGCATTCGCACCATCAAAATAATTAGCCGAGAGATCGAGGTTGGCATCGCCCCAGGCCGCGGCCAGCTCGTCCGTACCAGAACGTGCTGCTAGACGCACATATTGCACGACTCCCGATGTACTGATGGCGTCCAGATTGGTAGCGGCAGTCCAGGAAGTTCCATCCCAAATACGGTATGCCAGCTCGTTAGTAGTGGCAACATTGCGTGAATATAACACCATCGCCTTGCCACTGCTCTGTTCGTAAGCAATATCAAACCGCGGCGCGGCGCCTAGGCCGGTCGCTACCGTCCATTCGCTGCTCCAACTGGTGCCGTTCCAGCGGAATATGGTGAGTGTGCCCGAGGCGTTCACCACGCCCGTCAGAACCTCATTGCGCGTAGGCGCGGCACGGGCAATACTATAACTGACAGTTCCGGCCGCGGTAGGCAAGCTGCCCTCTGCACTCCAAGTAGTACCCGAGAGCGTACGGTAGCGAGGCGTCTGGACAGTTCCTTCGCCATACACCATCATACCGTCCCCTTGAGCTACGGCCCCCGTATGGGACGAAGGCCAGCAAGATCCGGCAACCAGAACGAGAAGCGCGCAGAGGCAAGCAATAACCTGTCGGCGGCCACTCTGAGTTTGCGGCTGACGCATAGCCTTAGCCGACAGTAACTGGTGGTTGCGTGCCCTGCGACTGATTGTTATGTGGACTGTCCGGCGGGCTTGAGTCGGGCGGGGTTGGCACACCTGGTTTTGGCGGGCCTTGTTTTGGTTTGCTTGACTCGATCCGTAAGTGAGGTACCTTAATAATTTGCCCTGCACGCAAGCTATATGGGGACTTAATATTATTAATTTTTGCTAGCTGTCTCCACGTGAGGTTAAAACGGCCGGCGATAGACTCTATAGTGTCATTTTCCTGGACTCTGTAGTGCTCAGTCGCCAACTTACGCAAGTGGCGAATAAGCCATAGCCTGCGCACTATGTAGAAGGCCGGCACGAGAATAATCAAAGCGATAGTACCTTGGACCGCCAATGCAAATGGCTGGGGTGTCACATAGATGATTGCATCCTTCGCTCTGATAGTCGTAACGTTATCGCTAAGTTGCCCGGAAGGCAGCGGTTTTTTGTAGGTGGCGTGCACATCGCGCCGATACCAGCCGCCCCAGAACGGCTTTTTAAGTTCGAAGTTAAAACGACTTTGACCAGGGAAGGCTGGAAATTGGCCGCCAACACTAACAAAAGGATAATGCAACCCGAATATGCCCCTGAATTCAACGTTTATATTCGCGTCGGCCGAAACATTGCCGTTATTTTGCAAGATAGGGCTAATGCCCAGGGTCGTTTTATTAATGTCATGACTTTTTACATCTACGAAGCTAAGGTTAGCACTTAGCGCACCGGGCGTTGTAACGGCAACCCTAAGAGCGCTGCGAAAACTCAGAACAATACCGTTGCCGGATTTTTTGGTTGGCGGGTCAGCATCCTGTACGACGATACATCCGTTATGCTCACCGGCTTTAACGTTGCTGGGAACCGTTATGGTGAACGGAATAACCTGGACACTGTTCGCTTGCAGCGTAACCTGGTTCTGGGCAAGTTTGATCCAGTTGCCCACTTCCTTGCGGGGGTCGACCTTTTGGGCGCAAGCGAATGCCCCGTCACTTGAGGTCTGCGAATCGACTGGATATACGGCTAAGGTTTTCGTCGTATCGGTATTGTTGACGACCTTGATGCCGTCTGTGATCACGTCGGCACCGGCAACGTCGTAGACAAAAATTGATTTGGTTCGCGGGTTGTCCAGCCGCGGATGGGCTGGCAGGGCGCCAATACCGGATGTCTCAATGGCTGCTGCCCGGCCTATCTGCGGACCCGCCAGCGCCAGCACTATTGCCAGGCCCGTGACTTTAAGCAGCGTTTTTCGCATATTCGGAGTCTCCTAAAGAGCCGTGGCGGTTAAGGTCATGTTAATTGTATAGGTAGCAGCGGTCTGTTCCGCCGGTATCGTCTGCGATAAGCCGACACCTGTCAAATAACCACGCCATACATCGTCCGAGGCCAGGGCGGCGCTTAGCAAAGTGATGCTATTCAGCGAGGTTTCAACAAACGCTGAGCTTGAACCTTTGGTGATATTGGTCACCACGCAGCTATTGCAATCGGTTGTTAGTGTAGATACGCTTGGGTCTACGCTTAACTGGCCGATCTTAGTATCGGTATCGGCACCATCGCTGCAGCCGGCAGTCGTAGGATCATTAAAGTCATATGTATTAGTGCCGCCATCCGACCATACCGCCGTCGGGCCGGCAGTCGCCGCCATAGTTAAGGTCCAGCCATTGTTTGCTCCATTGGGATTAATGACATATATGCGCTGCGTGCTGGAGCCGAACGTACCGGTCGACGCATTAGCCCCGGATCCGCAAGAAAACAAGAATGACTTTGTAGTCATTGCTACTGATGGACTGACTACCGGAACTCGGGAAGCGTCAAGGATATCGGTACTCAGAACGCCCGGATTTATGGTTTGGTTAAACGTTGGTGTGCTCGCAGCGCTCGCGGTGCCGGTCTTGCCAAAACCCAGAGCCAACACTAACAAGCACAAGGTTAGCGTGGCCCATAGCCAAGTCTTACCCGGAGCGTTACCTTGTTTTGCGTCTTTAATATTTGTCTCCAGTCCGGCGCTAACATAACCTGTACACTAAACGTAAGCTTTTAAGATATCAACGTCAATGTGATTATGCGCACAGCTACTCCGCTAGCTTGACCTAGAAAGGCTGCCTAATAATTGTTTTTAGCTTTTCCGGGGCAGTGTGGCGCGGGTCACTCAAATATATTTCGTGATGGTGCTTATTGCTATCGTCCAACGTACCGCCTTGTTCTTTTATGAATTTGTGTAGCTCTCGGATTGCCGGTCCTTCATCGGAATATGGACCTACGTACATTACTTGCGCGGCACGACCTTCGTCATATGACGCTAAACGCAGCTTGTCTAAAGACTTGGGAGCCTTCTTTTGCCGGACTTGCTCAACGGTCTGCTCGTATATTTC
>CAYLML010000069.1:0-4946 GCA_964384985.1 uncultured Candidatus Saccharibacteria bacterium
CCGTCCGGCCCGTCGGTGATTACGACAATTTTAGGCCCAAGGGCGTGAAGTTTATTAAACAAATCATGTATGTCTTCATGGTTGCCGCCGCCGACTAAAGCCGCCTCTTCGCGGTTGAGTACCAGCAGCTCGCTGCGCCGGTAAATCCTATGCAGCCGTTCGGTACCGGCTTCCATCTGAAACGTGCCGGGCTGGAAGGCCAGCTTAACATCCGGGTTTTCATCGAGCCAGTCGGCTACTTGATCATGGTATGGCAAAGCGTGCTTGCTAATGGAGCTGAAGTACACCCACTTCGGCGTCTCGGCCGGGTGCAGGTGAGGCCAGTGATAATCGTATTCCTCGTGGCGAATCAGAATAGTGCGCTCTTCTTTGTACCAGAGCACGTAGTGGTAATTGCTTTTTTTGCCGCGATTAATGCGCACCAGTCTGGTGTCAACGTCGTTCTTGTCGAGCGCCTTAATGATGTCCCGGCCGTGAGTATCGGCGCCGACGTTCGTCACGAACGAACTGTCCAGGCCGAGCCGGGCAAATGCCACCGCGGCGTTAGCCGCATTGCCGACAGCTTCCACGACTTCGACGTGATCATACGGTATTTTAGTGCCGAAAGGCATGGCCAGCCATTTGCCCTGGTCGTTTTTATAGGTTACCGCCTGGTCGTCGAATAATTTGATAAAAGCGTCGGTTACCACGTCGCCGATACTTACTACGTCTGGTTTGTCTGCCACTGTCCCCGCCCCTGTAAAATTAGGTTATTTCGCTTATGCTACTAGTGTACCATGCCTGTTTTCTTTTTTGCGAGCACGTCATGGGCGGCCAGCCGTATATGTTTGGCATCCAAGCCGAAATGTTCCAGCAGCTCCTCGGGCGCCCCGGATTCTCCGAAACGATCGCGCATACCGATGCGCTTGATTGGCACCGGACACTCTTCGCTAAGCAGTTCGGCGACAGCTCCGCCAAGGCCGCCGGCGATCTGGCCTTCTTCCGCGGTAACCACGGCTCCGGTTTTTCGCGCGCTCTTCACGATGGTCTCAGCATCAAGGGGTTTAATGGTTGGTACATGTATAACTTCAGCGTCAATCCCGTTTTCGAACAGTTTTTTGGCCGCCACCAGCGCCTGGTATGTCATCGTGCCGGTCGCGATGATCGTGACATCTTCTCCTGATTCAAACACATAAGCCGGACCGACCTCAAACGGCGTCTTTTCGGTCGTGAAAACCGGGGTGGCCTCGCGGGCCAGCCGCATATAGTTCGGGCGCTTGTCGGTGGCCATGGCCAGAGTGGCCTTCTCGGCCTCCACGCTGTCGCACGGCGCGATCACTACCATATTCGGCAGCACCCGCATGAGGGCGATATCTTCCAGCATCTGGTGGGTAGCTCCGTCCGGCCCGACTGACACGCCGGCGTGCGAGCCGATGACCTTGACCGGCCGATTATTCAAGCAGATCGTCGTGCGGATCTGCTCCCAGTTGCGGCCCGGACTGAACGCGGCATAGCTACTTACAAAGGGGATCTTGCCCATGGCCGCCAGCCCGGAACCAACCGTCACCAAGTTCTGCTCAGCCACGCCGATCTCGACATACCGCTCCGGGAACTCCTTGGCGAACAGGCTCATCTGCGTCGAATCCGTCAGGTCGGCACAGGCCGCGACCACGTTGTCCCAGCGCTTCCCCGCTTCCAGCAAGCCACGCCCGAAGCCCTTGCGGATCGGCTCATGTTCAAGCTTGCCGCCAATATCTACAAGGTGTATTTCACTCATGCTCGCCCCTGATCTTGCCGCCCAGCGTGCGCAATTCGTGCAGCGCCTTAACGGCTTGTTCGTGATCCGGCGGTTTGCCGTGCCAGTTAAAGTCATACTCCATAAAATCAACGCCTTTACCAGGGATGGTATGCGCGATGATCATCGTAGGTTTGTTTTCGATGGCGCGGCCCATGGCGCAGGCATCGATAACAGCCTCGATATCATTGCCATTGATTTCCAGCACGTGCCAGCCAAAGGCTTCCCACTTGGCTTTCAGGTCTTCGAGCGGCATGACCTCTTCGGTCGGGCCGTCAATCTGGATATTGTTGCGGTCGGTAAAGGCGATGATGTTATGCAATTTGTATTTGCCGGCCAGCATGGCAGCTTCCCATATGTTGCCTTCGTCCTGCTCGCCATCACCGGTCACCACGTAAATCCAGCGATGAGTTTGTTTGTCCATGCGCATCGCGAGAGCCATGCCGCTGGCCTGGCTGAGTCCGCAGCCTAAGGGACCGCTGGTAGCTTCCAGGCCGGGCAGCTTGCTGCGCTCCGGGTGGCCTTGCAGGCGTGATCCAAGCTGTCGCAGAGTCATCAGCTCTTTCCGCTCAAAAAAGCCGGCGTGCGCCATGGCGGCATACTGTACAGGTACGCAGTGGCCGTTGGAGAGCAGGAACATGTCCCGATCAACCCAATCGGGGTTTTTTGGATCATAATTCATGACGTCGAAGTACAGCGCCGTAAAGATGTCAGCCAGGCCCAGCGGACCGGCCGAGTGCCCGCTGCCGGCGTGCTCCAGCATCCGGATGATATCCTCGCGAATATCATTGGCGATGGTTTCAAGACGTTCGATTGGTAGTTTTTGCACCCTTTAGAGACTCTTTACAACTGTCTCCAGTTTAGCATAAGCCTGTTGCGGACTCGCCGCCTTATGGATGAAACCGCCGACATTCAGCACGTCGACGCCGCCTTCGACCAGCTGCCTGGCATTTTGGTCGGTAATGCCACCGTCCCAGGCAATTTCCATGTCCGGAAACTGTTCCCGGACCTGACGGACCTTCTCAAGCAACCCAAGGTCAGCGGTGCTGCCATGATGGCCCAGGTTGCCGCTGAAAATCATAACGTGGTCAAAATGCGCGAGCAGCGGCACGACCTCTTCCACGGTTGTCTTCTGCAGCAGCCCCAAGCCGGCCTTGATGCCGGCAGCCTGCAATTTGGCCGCAAAGGCGGCATGATCAAGCTCGGCCTCGTACTGGATAACGACAAGGTGCGGGCGAAGCTTAATAAGCTGTTCCAGATGCGGCATTGGCTTCTGGTACATGATGTGCATGTCCGCGACTATATTTTCGGGCCACCAGATTGTTTCCAGCGGCGGTGAGACCGTTGGCGCGAATATGCCGTCCATAAGGTCGATGTGGATGCGTTTGGCAAACGGTTCCAGTAACTCCATTTGCTCCCGGTACTGATGGGTGTCGAAAGCCGTGACTGTCGGACAGATATCAGCCATTGGTTTTTTGCAGCCTTTTTAGCGCGGCAATCCTGTAAAGCGCCAGTACAGCCCCGATGGCTGGCGCCAGAATCGCTGCCCACATGTAGAAAAAGAAGAAGATCAGACCGCCCATGTCGTCACCGTTGCCTTTGGCCGTATCTATCTGCAGCTGCTCTCCGGAAAAACCAACGAAGACGGCTAAAAATACGCTTAGACAGGCGGCAGGCGCCCAGAACCATGACCGTATCCGCTCATATGCTATACCGGCACGCGCACCGGCGTGTTTCACAAAAAACGCGACGATCCAGCACGGTAACAAGATGAACAGAATCGTAACGATAGACAAAGTAACGAGCCCTCCCACACCATCAGTAATTCCGGGACCGTTGCCTGAAAACAAGCTCGTCGTTACGATTACGGCGAAACCGATTACAGCGGTCGCCACGATTATAAATGTTTCGGGTTTTTTAGAGAAATAGGCAATGGATTGCTGACGTCGCATATCAGCCTAGCTCATCCAGCTTTCTGACGCGGCGGACATGGCGATCGGCGTCATCATAGGGGGTAACAAGCCATGCGTCCACGGCCTGCTTCATCTCATCCAATGTCAGGAACCGCGCCGCCAGGCTCAGCATATTAGCGTGGTTGTGCTTGCGGCTTAAACTCAGGATTTCATAAGCGTCATCGCTGGTACGGCCTTCGGCGTCAACCGCGGCTTGTGGCGTGGCCGGGCTATAAAACAGCGTGCAGCGCGCGCCTTTAACACGATTGGCGGCCATCGCCTCACCCTGGCCGCTGCCGCCCATGATGATCCCGGCTTCGCACTCACCGCTTGCCACCGCTTTGGCAGCCGGAAAAATAAAATCCGGGTAGTCATCGTCGGCATCGAAGCTGTCCGGACCGAAATCCCGGCATACATGGCCTTCGGACTCCAGATAAGCCTTGAGCTGCTTTAGCTGCTCAAAACCGGCATGGTCGGTCGCGAGGGCAATGTTCATTGATTTAATAGTATGCCTAAAGCCCCGCGGGCGGCAAGCTTACTTTTTGTGCAGCAGACGTCCGGTGTCGGCTACTACTTCAACCAGGCGGTTGGAATAGCCCCATTCATTGTCGTACCAGGCGACTACCTTAAGCATGGTGCCGCCGACTACAGCTGTCAATTTCAGGTCTACGATCGCCGAATGGCTGTTGCCGATGAAGTCGCTGCTCACCAGTTCCTCTTCGGTGACATCTAAAATGCCCTGGTAGTATGGCTCCTTCGCGGCTTTCTTAAACGCTTCATTCACTTCCTCGACGGAGACTGAGCGCTTAGTGATAATAACGAAGTCGCTCAAGCTGACAACCGGCGTGGGTACGCGGACACTCATGCCTCCGAAGATGCCCTGCAAAGCCGGCAGCGCCAGGCCGGCGGCCTTGCTGGCGCCGGTAGTTGTCGGCACGATGTTCTCGGCCGCGTTGCGGGCTTCGCGCAGGTCTTTTGCCGGCGCGTCCTGCAATTTCTGGGAAGCTGTATAGCTGTGGATGGTAGTCATCATGGCCTTATCGATGCCAAAATTGCTCTCAATAACGCCCGCGACCGGTGTAATACAGTTCGTCGTACAGGAAGCGTTGCTGATAATATCGCCGGCCTCCGCGAGCTTATCTTCATTGACTCCAAGCACAATGGTCGTAGCGTCGCCGGAATGGTCGCCCTTGGCCGGAGCGCTCAGCACTACTTTTTTG
>CAYLML010000070.1:0-4911 GCA_964384985.1 uncultured Candidatus Saccharibacteria bacterium
TGCTACTTACGCCTGCGGAAGAGCCGATAACGATGTTGCTACCGCCGCTCGTCAGTGTACTACCTGCGTTGTATCCGATAGCTACGTTGTCGTCACTTGTAGCTAATTTTATAGCGGAAGACCCAATTGCCGTGTTCCTATTAGCGGTCGTAGCTGCGTTAAGCGCAGTATCACCGATAGAAACGTTCTTAGTACCACCAGTCAATGCGTTATTAGCGCCAATACCAAGAGAGGTATTGTTTTTAGCGGTATTCGTTATGATACCAGATGGCGGTGTTCCAGACAGCAACAAATTAACGTTTGTTGCATCATCAATAACGTCTGTAAGAGCGGCGAGGGTAGAAACACCCGCCGTAGCCCATGTACCATCACCGCGCCAGAAGGTAGAAGAACTCGCACTCGTACCGCTGTTCAGGTGGGAAACTCCAAGATTACCTGTTACTGTAGACGTACCGAGGGCGATAGTGAACCCCGCGCCTGTAGCTCCGCCGGTCAGTGTCCCGGTTGACGTAATGGATGTATTTACTACGTTTGAAGCGAGCGTTGTACCTGTTAGAGCAGCGGCGGATAGGGAACCTATCGTTACTTCTGTAAATACTAGCGGAGTCGTGTCGAGAGTGACAGTGCCCGTCGTGGTATTAACCCAGAACGTACCCGCGTTTACAGTACCGTTATCTACTATAAAGTACGTACCGGCCCCGACCAATGCTGAGGAATTATAATTAGTAGCGCGAGTAAGAACTGCGGAAATACCACCACTACCCGCCGTGGTAACCTTATAAATACCGTTAACTGTGCCTGTGCCGCCCGTCGCAGTTTGTCCTACGAGCGAAACTAATGTATTCAACGGGCAAGTAACGCCGTCAATAACCAGAGCACCAGTGGCCGTTACTGTGAAAACTCCTGCCACATACGTACCAGCAATATTGGTGGTAGAAATGGCGGCGACTGCGCCTTTTGACGTAAGGCCGCTAATACCGACAGAAACGGCGCTATCAACATATGCCGTGGTAGCAACGGTCGTGTTAGAAGTGAGCGCGGTTTGTGTGGTTGTCGTAGGATTGCCGGGAAGGTTAATCGAATTAGCAATAGTCGTCGCGTTGCCGACGCTGGTTACCGGGCCCGTCAAGTTGGCATTCGTTGTGACGTTACCAGCAGTAAGGCCAGCGGCGGTACCTGTTATATTCGTTCCTACAAGGGCCGACGGAGTTCCGAGAGCCGGGGTTACTAGAGTAGGTGAGTTACTCATAACAAATGTAGTGCCGGTACCTGTTTGAGCCGCGATTGATGTCGCATTACCAACACTAGTTATAGGCCCGGTTAAGTTCGCGTTTGTAGTAACACTACCAGCAGTAAGACCGGCAGCGGTACCGGTTATATTGGTACCAACAAGTGCTGTCGGGGTACCCAGCGCCGGTGTAATTAGCGTCGGGTTAGTAGAAAATACTACGTTACCTGTACCAGTAACACCAGAAACTGTTGTACCGTATATTTTAGCGACCGTAGTTACTACGCCAATTGAAGTTACGTCGCCAGTCAGATTGCCGCTTAAAACGCCCGAAAGCGCCGCGTTTATCTCATTGACAAGAATATTTATATCAGATTGTGAAGCTGTAAAGGTGCCGGTAAGTAAAGGGATATGGTTTGTCATCTTATTTTCTTTCTTTTATAGACGCACCTATTATTAATATACCACAATATCAAGTTGAAGTCAACAACCGATATGTGACGCCGTTAATAGTTACCCCCACACTTCCTGCCGCCGTCAGAGCGCCAACAGTGTGGGTTCCTAGTTTCCATTTAGTCGTTACTGAGTCTGTAGACAGTGTATCAGACTGTAGGTCCCCTGTCAAGGATAAACTGGTGCCGGTAGCAATACCGATAACCGGGCCGATCAAAGTCGGGTTAGTGTTCATGACGAAGGTAGAACCAATACCCGTCTGGGACGCAACCGCAGTCGTAGTACCAGTGCTAGTTATAGGACCAGTAAAGTTCGGAAAGTTCGTCAGGTCAGCGGCAGTAACTTGCCTATACCCTGTCCGACTCAGAAATAATAAAGGGTTATTGCTCATGTTAATACGTAATAAACTGAAACGTCTACCGTCGCCGTAGTGCTGATGTTGCCAGCAGAATCCGCTAAATTCCAAGTACCGTTGCTGTCAATAGTCAACGTCAGTGTAGTCGGGGTATTTACAGTTAACCAAGTACCAACTCCCCCGAACAGCGGGCTAAATGACTGATTAAATATTATAGAACTATCTTGATATACAAGATTAGAAATAGTTATTTTATTATTTGTCGCAGCACTACCCTGAAAATTAAACCAGCCATTGTGCCCGGGGGCCGCGTACATACCATAGAAGCCGTGTACATATATTTCAACAAAACACGGTAAAGCATTCGCGGGCAAAGTTATTATAGCGCCATTAGCAGTAATGCCCGTCACAGTTACCCGATGAAAGAAACTACCTCCACCGCCACTTACTGCCGCCGCGACAAAAGCAGTAGTTGCTATCTTAGTGGAATTATCCGCCGGATTTTGTGTCGTCGTTGTAGGACTGCCCGGCAGATAGACAGAATCGACAATAGCGGTCGCATTACCAATACTTGTAATTGGTCCGGTTAGATTTGCATTTGTTGTAACAGTTGAAGCGTTACCAGCGTTCGTAGCATACCCCGCAGTAGTAGCACTTCCAGCCGTCGTTGCATATCCAGCAGTAGTAGCGGTATCAGCATTACCAGTTAAGCCGCCTGTAAATGCCCCATCAATTGTAGCCCCGGACATAGTTGCGCCAGTCGCTAGAACATAATTACCAGTGCCGCTAAAGCCCGTAATCAGCGGTTGGGCGTTAGCGTTTACGGAAGTTACAATTGCGGCCAAGTCTGCATTTACTTGAGTACCGTCCGCGACGGTCCCGTTGACAAAGGTAAATGGTAATGATCCTATAATACTCATGGTGTCCTCACATAACGTAATGGTTGATTACCGACGGTCAATTTTCCTATTTTAAAATCAGGAGATGACGGGCCGTTGGCTTGAAAAACTAGACGGGTAAATACTAGCGGCTGCGGCCACGGAATGTTGTATCGGTCAAGACCGTACTGGCGGTTTGTCCAAACGAGCGTGCCCCAGTTTGAGTAGTTCCACTCGTTGCCTGTATTTTTTGCAGTAACATTCGCGCTGCATATTGCGCCTGCGGCAACGTCAGACGCGGCGAATGTATAGGTATACCCGTTAGCCGGAAGTTCCATGTCGATTACTGAGAGGATAGCGCTACCGTGGTACATACCGCCGTCATCAGCCAGCGGAGCAGTCTGGTATACGAAACTCATAGCACTACCGTTTTCAGTGAACGTCGAGTTTCCGCTCTGCATAACGTCAGAAGTAAATAGCGCGGGATGAATCGCATCCGAGAAAGCTACGAACGTTTCACTGTACGGGCAGCATAGAGTTTGAACGAATGAATGGGGCCCTGTCCAGCCATTACTGCGGACATCGAACCAGAATTCTTGCGTAGGATTGCCTGATATGTGCCCGTTCTGTACAGATATACGATAGACGTTATTGTTGTACCCAGCGGAGGCCCGGCTCGGGAACACGGCGGAAACAAATGGTACTTGTAGATCGGGGTTTGGGTCTGTAAGCGTGCCTTGTTGATTTATGGTACGGATACCATCGTTCGCCATAAATATAATCCCTTTCGGGAAAGCGGACACGGTACGTGGGGCCACACACCCAACTGAGCTACTGATAATATTCTGGGCCAAGTCGTTTGTAGCTGCATCCCCAGTTATCATGCTTATGACGCTGGGTTTAAATGCGACGAGCGCCTGAATAACGCCTTGTACGCTAGTCGTAATAGGCTGCGGCGCGAGCGCGGTTATGTTTACCGAGTCGCCGACCGTTATGAAATGAGTAGCGTCGGATATATTCGTCGATAGTGTATCCGTGAACCCTAGAGTGTTTTTAACTGCGAACCAAGCGCGGTTATTATATTGGGCTACTGCAAGCGGAGGATACGGGAGCGCGGTTACCCCGGTGTTACCTGAGTGCCAAACGGGGGCAGCAGGGTTCGTCGTATCAAACCAGCCGAAGAAGGCGGGGGAACCGTTAAAGCCGGGATGCGTTACGTACAACAGAACACCTACGAGCGCCATAGTAGGAGGGACCCAATCACCGGCTGTACTCTGGGTAGCAGGCAGCGTGGAAGATGATTGCGTACCAGACACGGATACAAGTAAGTTTGTGGATAAATTAAATGCGAATGGTTGATCATACCCGGCGACGAGAGAAGACCCGATCATTCCATATACGACGGAGCCGACTACATAGGCGACTGAGACGACGCCCGGGGATGAAATACCGGAAAAAGTGGATTGTTGAACAGCGGCGGGCCTGCATTCGAAAGTACCGGGGTCAGCGGTATCGAATATAAGGTCCGTAAGCGCTTGAAGGCCCCCCGGGGGCACTTGTCCGCCGTCAAGAGCATCTACTAGGCTTCTTGGATTAAACCGAAATGGCCGTTCGTTTCTTGTAGCCATAATTTTACCCTAACGGGAACGCCTTATTTGGTTTCTGATTATTGCCCGTCTTAAACCGCTCGCGGCTTAATTTGATAGTACGAGAATAACCCTCTTTATCGTCCGCAAGATCGAGGAATTTCATAAGTACTTTTTCCGCTTGCGCCTCAAACATCGGTAGACGTTCATCGTCCGTCTCGCGCATAAGCATAGCTGCTACTCGGAGGATCAGGTATTCCTGATTTGGGAACCAGCAAACGTCTGTGTTTGTTTCTGGCGTTACTATGTCCGGCATCAGCGGGAAATAATTAACCGTGACCGTAAGGCTAGTAACAGGCGGCGGATAAGGGAGAAGCTGCTTTGGAGTTTGTGAAACATCCACCGCAAACA
>CAYLML010000071.1:0-3550 GCA_964384985.1 uncultured Candidatus Saccharibacteria bacterium
GCCCGGCGCGGCTACAAGCGGCAGGTGCTGACATTCTTTATACTGACATTCCTGCTCGGTGTCTTCTTCCTGACCATGGAAATAACCGAGTTCCACCACCTCGCCCAAGAAGGCAATAGCTGGCGCCGTAGCGGTTTCCTTTCAGCCTTCTTCACATTGGTGAGCACTCACGGGCTGCACATAACCGTCGGTCTGCTCTGGATGGCGGTCATGATGTTCCGCGTAGTGAAGCAGGGGCTCGGCCGCGCGGTTACCCGCCAGCTGACCATGCTCAGCATGTTCTGGCACTTCCTGGACATAATTTGGATATTTATCTTCACCATAGTCTATCTGATAGGAAAGGCGGGCGTATGAGCGAAGAGAAGCTCGTGGCGGCCCAAAATGACGAAAGCAAGGGCTCCGTGGCAAGTTATACGGCCGGCTTCGTCTTGTCTCTGATATTGACGCTGGCAGCATACATGAGCGTCACTCATAACGTTTTCAGCGGCTGGGCGCTGGTGTATGCCCTGGCGGCGTTGGCCATAGTACAGCTGCTGGTCCAGCTGGCGTTCTTCCTGCACCTGGGCCGAGAATCGCGCCCGCGCTGGAACCTGACAGCCGCGCTGTTCGCGGTCCTGGTGGTAGGCATCGTGGTATTCGGCAGCCTGTGGATCATGAAAAACTTAAACTACGGCCACCAGCATGGCCTCACTCCGGCCCAAACCAATAACTTAATAATCCACGACGAGGGATACCAGCAATAGCCTCTCTTAAAACCTACTACCGCCTGACCAAGCCCGGCATCATATACGGCAACGCGCTGACGCTTATCGGCGGCTTTCTGTTCGCCGCGAAGTGGCACATTGACTTCGAACTGCTTGCCACTACCGTTGCAGGCACCTGCCTGATCATGGCTTCGGCCTGCGTCTTCAACAACTACATCGACCGCGGCATCGACGAAAAAATGGCCCGGACAAAACGGCGCGCCCTGGTTATTGGCAAGATCAGCGCTCGCGCTGCGCTCACGTACGCTTCCGTGCTCGGCCTGGCCGGTTTTTCCATTCTATTACTGTGGACAAACGGGCTGGTGGCCTTGATCGGGCTAATAGCCTACGTTGACTACATCGTGCTGTACGGTTGGAGTAAGCGCCATTCAGTCCACGGCACGCTGGTCGGCAGTATATCGGGCGCGGCGCCGCCCGTGGCAGGCTACTGCGCAGTCACGGACCGGTTCGACCTGGGCGCGCTCATCATCTTCCTGATAATGGTCTGCTGGCAGATGGTGCACTTCTACGCCATCGCCATCCGCCGCGCCAAAGACTACAAAGCCGCCGGCATTCCCGTACTGCCACTTGTAAAAGGCATACGCCAGACCAAAATCCAGATGATCCTCTATACCGTGGCGTTCACCCTGGCCGTTGTCGACCTCAGCGTCAAAGGCTACACCGGCTGGGCGTTCGGAGTCGTTATGGGCGCCATCGGGCTGTTATGGCTTTATAAAGGCCTAAAAAGTTTCAGCGTTAAGGACGACATTGCCTGGGCAAAGCGAATGTTCCTGTTTTCGTTAGTGGTTTTGCTGTCGTTTTCGGTTATGCTGTCTGTAGGATCAACCTTGCCATGATAGTCTTACTCCACGTTCTCATCGCGCTCTCCAGCATCGCATTCACGACATACCTATATTTCCGCCCTTCAAAGCACAAATTCTACGCTAGCTACGGATTGATAGCCGCCACGCTGGCCAGCGGCAGCTATTTGGTCATAAGCACCCACTCGCCTATGTTGTCTTCATGTATGACCGGTTTAGCTTATCTGCTGATTGTCACGGCAGAATTGGTAGCTGCCCATTACAGAGCAGCGAAAAATGTGCCAAATACTAGCCTTTGAGAGTCATTAGGTCAAAGAGGACATTCTGCACTTTGTCCTGATGATGTTGACTGTCCCCGCCACGATGGATAACACGGCGCGCGCCGACAGCCCGGGCCTCCTCTTTACTGAGACTTAGAACCTCCAGCCATGTGCCGGCAGCTGTACGCTCGGATACTACGTACGTAGCGTTACCCTCAACCGGGGATTCAGCCACGGCATAGGTATCACCGGCAGCCTGTATGACTACTACAAAATAGGGCGGAGCATTGCCCAAGTCGCCTGATTTGGATCGATACAGCATGCCACCGTTCAGCTCACGTAACCGGACAAGTGCATAGAGACGCTCCCAGTCGATGTGCGCTATCGCTTCTCCAGACAGCTCGCTTTCTTCGACGATACGTTTAACGTCTTCTTTTGAGGCCTGCTCGGGAAGGATGACCTCATCAAGCTGTTCAGCGATTTCAGCCAATGACGCTTGCGCTTCCAAAGGCTTGATATCTTCGGCCTCCGGAGCAGTTTCCACGGGAGCCGACTCAGTTGGAGCCTGCAGCATAGCTTCGATTTCTTCCTGATTCATGAAAAGCAGCTGGCGAAGCTGTTCGGCATCCGTTATGCCCTCCGGCCAATAGTTGCGTACCAAGTGTTCGACGCTCGCCCAATCGTCTTTGAGCGATTCTACGAGCCGACCAAGATGCTTAAGGCCGGGGGGGTCCATGGCAAGCATGCCAACCAGCGTCTCGCTGCGGTCGCCTCCCTGTTCATTCAAAGCGGCATCCATATAGTTTATAGCGTGTGTTGAATCCGTGATAGCTTTTTCAAGGTTAGTTTTCGCGGCAGCGAGATCACTGCTTCCGGTAATAAAAGAGCGGATAAATTCGATATTGGAGATATACTTACGAGCGCTTTCTTTGGAGTGTCCGATAACAACGTCAGCTCCATCTCCATCTGTTTCGCCCCTGACGAGCGCGGCACGAGCACCATCAAGCTCACGACGTTTTACTTCATTGCTGCCTAACAGCTCCGGTTGCGGGACATGTATGCTGCCCAGATACTGAGCGATCTGATTCGCATACGCAAGCTTAACCAGTTGCTCTGCCGCAGCAACCACAGCGTCCTGAGCTTGATCTTCGACTTCAGGCGTAAGTTCCTGGGGAGCCTGGATACCACCGAAAAGCCTCATATCAAACGGATGCGAGTTAAGATCGACAGGTTTATTGCCATTCAGTCTGTATTGTCTACCTATGAGCAAGGAAACCCAGAGACGAGCCTCGACCAAACTTCGTTCAACAACGGCTTCATAACCGGTCGCGTGGCGATGCATACTTTCACGGGTGACTGGATTTAAAACTTTGCGTTCCGCTACTTCCCGGGCAAGACGTACTGCCTGCATGCTGACTTCGGACTGCAAGGTGATCTGCTCCAATCTACTTGCATTGGCATCGCTGGAAACCATCAGCAGCTCACCATACAGGTTTATCGCCTCGTTAATTTGTTTGTTATTGCCATAGGACATACAACCTGTTAACAATGTTCCGCTTAAACCGGTATTTTGGATGATGTTCAAGGCGCATGACGCGTCCGCTATTTTTATTAGTTTTTCGAGGTTCCCCGGAGTATTAAGAGCTAGCCGGCCTTCGACTTCATCTGTGTCAGATTCAGCGTCTTGAGGTTGGGGAGCTAACCGCCCAGCTTCGACCATCTGCGG